>NZ_CP048741.1:511606-512227 GCF_018336475.1 Romboutsia sp. 13368 | reverse complement strand
AAATTAGGTATTTTTAGAAGATATAATTATAATATATTTTTATAATAATTTAAGTATAAATGAAAGAGAGAACTGTCAGTTCTCTCTTTCATTTATACTTAATATCTATTTCATTTTAAATGTAGAACATATTGCTTCTGTATATATTCTTACATTATCTCCAGTTACTTGTATAACATCTGCTGTACATAATTTATTATTATTATAAGTACAATTTTCAGCAGTACAAACTATACAATCACAAGGTCCATCATCATTAGTATTATTAGTTAAAGTTGAATAGTGTTTTCTATCAAGAAAAGAACCACAACAAGTTTGATCTTCATCAGTTGCCCCTTTACTACCTACATCTATACGATTTGCATAGCAAACTCCACTACTATTATGAGAGCAATTTTCAACACTACAATTTATTTTATTCATATTTATACCTCCTTACCTCCTAAGATTTATTTAGAGAAATATCTATCTAATAGACCCTTAAATGCTCTACCATGTCTAGCTTCATCTTTACACATTTCATGAACACTATCATGTATAGCATCTAAGTTATGTTTTTTAGCAAGTCCTGCTAACTCTTTTTTACCTGAGCAAGCTCCATATTCAGCTTCAACTCTAGCA
>NZ_CP048741.1:511158-511467 GCF_018336475.1 Romboutsia sp. 13368 | reverse complement strand
ACATAGCTATATACATACCAACTTCAGTACATTCACCTATAAAGTTTGCTCTTAAACCTTCTATTATTTCTTCGTCTATATCTTTTGCAATTCCTATTCTATGTTCATCCGCCCATTGCATGTCATCTTTAACTTCTTCAAATTTATCTGCTCCTACTTTACAAATTGGGCATACTTCTGGAGGTGYATCTCCYTCATGTATATATCCACATACTGTACATATGTATTTTTTCATTAAATCACCTCAAATAATATATTTTCACATGATTATTATTTACATAATAAAACTTTTTATTCTATCGTTTATAT
>NZ_CP048741.1:510391-510777 GCF_018336475.1 Romboutsia sp. 13368 | reverse complement strand
AGTTAAATAAGATATTAGATAAATTTAATAATTTTTYTCATAAAAAATTTCTACTATTAAAAAATAGTGATATTGAATCTACCACAGTTAAAGCAGTTATGTATTCAACAATAGATGAACTATTTCTTATAAATGAATCAATAAGAAATGAAGAATATTTAGATGGAAAAAACTTATATTTTGATATATATGAAAATGTTGCATTAAATTCATTTATAACTTTTTTAGCATTAAGAGATATGAATATAATAAAACAGAGTCAATTAAATGACTTATCACAAGCTATATTTACACAAATCCAGGCTATAGYWYTTACTTGTAAATAAAAAATTCGCTTCGCCATGTCGCCAACGACTTTGTCCGTTGCTCAAAATATTTTTTATGCT
>NZ_CP048741.1:503947-510384 GCF_018336475.1 Romboutsia sp. 13368 | reverse complement strand
TTTCTTCAAAATATTTAATTTTAGCATAGCAAAGCCTATCTATATAAAAAAGTAAAGCTATTACASAAWKCCAGGCTATAGCTCTTTNTTMTAWTAAAAAAGTTCTAGGAAAATATCCTAGAACTTTTTTTCTTTACTTTTTTTTAAATAAATTTTCTATCTTTYTTCCAAAAGAACTCTTTTTTTCATGAACTTCTTCACCACATTCTGCAGCAAATTGTCTTAAAAGTTCTTTTTGCTTTTCGTTTAATCTTTTCGGAGTATCTACTATAACTTTTACATATTGATCTCCTCTAGAATTTCCTCTTAACTTTGGAATTCCTTTTTCTCTTAATCTAAATACAGTTCCTGTTTGAGTTCCTTCTGGTATAGTATATTTAACCTTACCATCTAAAGTTGGAACCTCTATTTCGTCGCCTAGTGCAGCTTGACTAAATGTTATAGGCATATCAAAGTATATATCAAATCCATCTCTAGTGAATAATGAGTGAGATTTTACATTTACAACTATATATAAGTCTCCTCTTGGTCCACCTTTACTTCCGACTTCACCTTGACCTGAAAGTTTTATCATTTGTCCATCATCTATACCAGCTGGAATATCAACTTCTATAGTCTTAACTTTTCTAACATTACCTTTACCTGAACATTTAGTACAAGGAGTATCTAAAACTTCTCCTTCTCCCCCACAAGTTGAACAAGTTCTTGAACTCGCTATATTACCAAAAGGCGTTCTTTGCACAGTTCTAACCTCTCCTGCACCGTTACATGTAGGACAAGTTTTTTTAGATGTTCCAGGTTTTGCTCCACTACCATGACATTCATCACATTCTTCACTTCTATTTATTTTTACAGAAGCTTTTTTACCAAAAGCAGCCTCTTCAAAGTCTATAGTTATACTTTGTTTTATATCCGCTCCACGCTCTGGCCCTCTTCTTCTAGGTCTTGATCCTCCGCCAAAACCTCCACCAAACATATCTCCAAATATATCTCCAAATATATCTTCGAATCCGCCACCGCCAAATCCTTGGCCTCCGAATCCTCCAAATCCACCTTGTCCATTTACACCTTCATGTCCAAATTGATCATAATTTTGTCTCTTAGTAGCATCTGATAATACCTCATATGCCTCATTTACTTCTTTGAATTTTTCTTCAGCTTCTTTATTATCTGGGTTTCTATCTGGATGGTATTTCATAGCTAATTTTCTATATGCTTTTTTTAAAGCTTGCTCATCAGCATTTCTATCTACACCTAATACCTCATAATAGTCTCTTTTAGTACTCAATACTGTCACCACCTTAAATTTAACAAATATTTTAGTACTCAATACTGTCACCACCTTAAATTTAACAAATATATCTTTTCATAGTAGTAATATTATTTAATATACTCATACTTTTATTAAATAAAAACATAGCTTGTAGAATATCAATACTACAAGCTATTATCATTATATTAAGCATTCAATTTCATCATTAATGATTAATGCTTATGAAAAGATACTCTTTTCTTATATATTAATTATATACAAATATACCTATATTTGTAATCTATTTTTCGTCATTTACTTCTGTAAAATCAGCATCAACTACATTATCATCTTGTGGTCCTGCTTGTTCTTGACCAGCATTAGCTTGTTGCTCAGCTTGTGCTTGTTGATACATTTGTTCAGATATCTTATGGAACTTGTTCATTACTTCATCCATAGCAGATTTTATTTCTTCAGCAGTTGCGCTTTCTTTTTCTTTAACTTCTTTTAACTTAGCTATTGCAGATTCTATTTGAGATTTATCATCAGCACTTACTTTATCACCAAGTTCATTTAATGTTTTTTCTGTTTGATATATAGTTGAATCAGCTTGGTTTAATGCTTCTATTTTATCTTTCTTTTGCTTATCAGCTTCAGCATTCATTTCAGCTTCTTTTACTTTTCTTTCTATTTCTTCTTCACTTAAGTTAGTTCCTGAAGTTATAGTTACTTTTTGTTCTTTTCCAGTTCCTAAATCTTTAGCAGTAACATGAACTATACCGTTAGCATCTATATCGAAAGTAACTTCTATTTGAGGTATTCCTCTTGGTGCTGGTGGTATATCAGTTAATTGGAATCTACCTAAAGTTGTATTGTCGTAAGACATACTTCTTTCACCTTGAAGTACATGTATATCAACAGCAGTTTGGTTATCTGCAGCAGTTGAGAATACTTGTGATTTCTTAGTTGGTATTGTTGTATTTCTTTCTATTATCTTAGTCATTACATTACCCATAGTTTCTATACCTAAAGATAATGGAGTAACATCAAGAAGTAATAAATCATTAACTTCTCCAGTTAAAACACCAGCTTGTATAGCAGCACCAGCAGCAACACATTCATCTGGGTTTATACCTTTATGTGGTTCTTTTCCTATAAACTTCTTAACAGCTTCTTGAACAGCTGGTATTCTTGTAGATCCACCAACTAATAATACATCATCTATATCAGATGTAGAAAGACCAGCATCTTGTAATGCTCTTCTTGTTGGTTCCATAGTTTTTTCTACTAAGTGAGCAGTTAATTCATCGAATTTAGCTCTAGTTATATCTATTGTTAAGTGTTTTGGACCTTCAGCAGTAGCTGTTATGAAAGGTAAGTTTACATTAGTTGTCATTGTTGATGATAACTCTTTCTTAGCTTTTTCAGCAGCTTCTTTTAATCTTTGAAGAGCCATTTTATCATTTCTTAAATCTACACCTTCAGCTTTTTTGAATTCATCAGCTAAGTAATCTATTAATACTTGGTCAAAATCATCTCCACCAAGTCTATTGTTACCTGCAGTAGCTAAAACTTCAAATGTTCCATCTCCTATTTCAAGTATAGAAACGTCGAATGTTCCTCCACCTAAGTCAAATACTAATACTTTCTTTTCTTGATCTAATTTATCTAAACCATAAGCAAGAGCTGCTGCTGTTGGTTCATTTATTATTCTCTTAACATCAAGACCAGCTATTCTTCCTGCATCTTTAGTTGCTTGTCTTTGAGCATCTGTAAAGTATGCTGGAACTGTTATAACAGCTTCTTTAACTGGTTGACCTAAGTAAGCTTCTGCATCAGCCTTTAGTTTTTGTAAAGTTATAGCTGATATTTCTTGTGGAGTATATGCTTTACCATCTATATTAACTTTATAATCTGTTCCCATATGAGTTTTTATAGATATTATCGTTTTATCTGCATTTGTAACTGCTTGTCTTTTTGCAGGTTCTCCTACTATTCTATCACCATCTTTAGTAAAAGCTACTACTGATGGAGTAGTTCTCATCCCTTCTGCATTTGTTATTACTTGTGGTTCTCCACCTTCAAGTACTGCAACACAAGAGTTAGTTGTTCCTAAATCTATTCCTATTACTTTTGACATAATACTTTTTCCTCCTATAAATATATCTATATATAAATCTATTGATTTATTTACTACTATAAAATTTTAAGTTAATTTTAACTAATATTTACAAAATAAAGTTATATTTTTAATTAGCAAGAAACCTTAACCATACTTGCTCTTAATACTTTATTTCCTAGCTTATATCCTTTTTGAAGTACCATAACAACTTTATTTGGTTCAACTCCATCTACACTTTCTTGCATAACTGCTAAATGTAAGTTAGGATCAAAATCTGCATCTTGTGCTTCAATTTCTTCTAAACCGAATTTTGTTATCATATCTTTTAATTGCTTATAAACTAGCTCTACACCTTTAAACATAGTATCTTCTTTATCTGTACAAGCTTCTAATGCTCTTTCCATACTATCTATAACAGGTATTAATTCATTTAATATTTTTTCATTAGCAAATATACCTATAGTTTCTTTTTCTTGTTGAGTTCTTCTTCTATAATTTGCATATTCTGCTTGAAGTCTTTTATATTGGTCATTAAGAGCCTCTATTTCATCACTTAACTTTTTTTCTTCAAGCTTTTCTTCTATATCAACTACATTTTCTTGACTCTCTTCAGTAGTTTCTTCATTTTCAACTACTTCTTCTTGAGTATCATCTTTAACTATTTCTTCTTCTAAGATAGTATCCTTATGTTCCAATACACTGCACCCCTCAATTTATTTTTTATTAAATAATAAATTAATATAATTTACTATTGCATAAATCCTTGCATAATCCATTCTTGTTGGACCTATAAAGCTAATCTTGCCTACTAAGTCCTTATCAATATTATATGTTGCTGTAACTATACTACAATCTTTAGCTAATTCAAGGTCATTATCACTACCTATTATTATATTTACATTATCCTTTTGTATTCCTTTTGATTTTAACATGCTATCTATTGTTTCTTTTTTCTCTATCATATTTAAAAATGATTTAGCTTTTATAACATCATTAAACTCTGGATAATTAAATATATTAGTTGCTCCATTTAAAGAAAATGCAAATTCATCTTGTGACATATTAAAGTTAAGAGCATCTATAAGTCCGTCTATTAAATTAGAATATTCACCTATTTCATACTTTATAAATGCAATTAATCTCTCATCTATCTCTACTATACTTTTCCCTAACAATTTTCTAGTTAGATTGTCAGAAATTATATTTAATTTAGATTGATCTAAATAAATATTACTAGTTAAGTCTGCCTTTTTAATATCACCATTATTAGTTACAACAACTAGCAATATTTTATTATCATCTATACTTACTAATTGTATGTGCTTTATAAYATTTTGATTGTTTAAGCTTTTAGCTACAGCTACTGTTGTATAATTAGTCAATTGAGATAACAACTTTGATGTTTCTTGAATTAAGTCTTTTATATGGCTTACATTATTTTGTATACAATCTTGAATAAGCTTTTTCTCTTCATCACTTAATTCACTTTTACTCATAAGCATATCTACATATAACTTATATCCTTTTTCTGACGGAACTCTYCCTGCAGAAGTATGGGGCTGAATTAAATATCCTAATTCTTCTAAGTCAGCCATCTCATTTCTTATAGTAGCAGCACTAATTCCTAAATCATGTTTTTTAGATATTGTTCTAGACCCTACCGCCTCGGCAGTTTCTATATAATCTTTAACTATAGCTTTGAGGATATTTAGTTTTCTTTCGTTAAGCTTCATTTTACGCCTCCTCGCTGTTAGCACTCATTTAAYCCGAGTGCTAAAAAGATTATATATATTATATATCATTATTTTTTAACATTGTCAATACTTTTTGGTTAATCTATAAATTCTACAAATACAGTATTAGATATTTCTCTTCCTCTTTGCGTTAAAGTTATATTATTATTTTGCTCTATAATTAAGTTTAAATTCTTTAATTTTTCTATAATATTACTGTATTTATCCTTAAAATTTATATTAAATTTTTCATAGAATTCATCTAAATTAATGCCTTTATTCATTCTAAGCCCCATAAATATAAACTCTTCTATTTCATCTTTTTTACTTAGTATATTCTTTTCTTCTAATGGTTTTTTATTATCCTCTAAGTACTTATTATATCCTTTAACATCACAAATATTACTATATCTATAATTATTTATGTAACCTGATGCTCCTGGTCCTAGTCCTAGGTAATTATCACATTTCCAATAAACTATATTATGTTTACATTCATATCCTTCTTTTGCATAATTAGATATTTCATATTGATGATATCCATTTTTATTCAATGTATCTATAGTATATTTATATATATTTATATCAACTTCTTCATCATTAAGTTCAAACTCTTTATTCATATACATATCATAAAACTTAGTTCCCTCTTCTAATATAAGTGAGTATGCAGATATATGTGATGGATTTAGTTTTATTATTTTATCTAAAGTTTCTTTCCACTCATCAAATGATTGATTCGGAAGAGAATACATTAAATCTACATTAATATTATTTATACCTACATCAATTGCATCTTTATAGTTTTTCTCAAATTGTTCATATGTATGTATTCTACCTATATATTTTAAATGATGATTTTGAGTTACTTGAAGTCCCATACTTAATCTATTTATACCTAATGATTTTATAGTTTCTAGCTTTTCTTTATTTAAAGTACCTGGATTACACTCCATAGTTATTTCAGCATCTTTTTTTATATTAAAATTCTTATATATACTTTTCACAAGCATAGTTAATTCATCGGAATTTAATATACTTGGAGTACCTCCTCCTAAAAATACACTAGTAAATTCTTTATTTTTAAATTCTTCTTTATATAATTCCATTTCTTTTGCAACATTTGTTAAATAATCTTTTTTCTGATTTTTTTCTTCTATTTTATAAGAGTTAAAATCACAATAGTTACATTTTTGTGCACAAAATGGTACATGTACATATAATCCTAACATTTATTTCTCCTTATCCATTTATTCTTTTATAATTATACCAATATTTTCATAATACTATCGCTAATTTTAAAATATAAATATTAAATAATTTATYTTAA
>NZ_CP048741.1:502198-503756 GCF_018336475.1 Romboutsia sp. 13368 | reverse complement strand
AATAATTTATTTTGATATTTATTTACAAATTCTATTATATCCATATTCTTTATAAAACAGTATTAGTATGTTAACCTTTATAAAAACAAAAGAGGAATTTATATAAAGATTATATAAATTCCTCTTTTGTTAAGTTAGTTCTTTTTACTTGTCATTGAATATACAGGTATGCCTATTAATGTTATTACAATACCACCTATAGCAATTAATGGAGCTGTTAGCAATTGATTTATTATAACAAATAAACCTCCTATTATAGCTATAGCTGGTATAATGGGATATAGAGGTACTTTATAAGGTCTATCTAATTCTGGTCTTTCCTTACGAAGCTTGATAACACCTATAAATGTTAATACATAGAATATCCATATTGTGAAAACAGTTAAGTCAGTTAAAAGGTTGAATTGTCCAGTTAGAGCATATACTGATGCTAAAATAGCTATTAACCAAATAGAATTTGCAGGTGCTCCACCTTTATTTAACTTAGCTAAAGTATCACTTGCTGGTAATGTTTTTTTAACAGCTAATGTGTAAGCTACCCTTGGACCTGTTAGTAAGTATCCATTAAGTGCTCCAAATACTGATATTAGTATACCTACTGTTATTATTTTACCTCCTATATTACCAAAAATTCTTTCTGCAACAAGTGCAGCTGGTGCTGTAGCTTGTGCTAATTCTGAAGCTGGTGCAACCCATAGATAAGCTAAGTTTATAACTATATATACAGCCATTACTATAGATATACCTCCAACTATTGCTTTTGGCAAATCCTTACCTGGGTCTTTCATTTCTCCAGCTATAGCTCCAACATTTATCCAACCATCATATGCAAATAATGTTGCTATTAATACTTGTCCTAGTGCTCCTGTTACTGTTGCACCTGGTCCAACTAAAGGTTGAAGTATTGGGTTTCCATTACCTTTTATAAATCCAAATATTATGATAACGGCTAATGGTACAAGCTTACCTACTGTAGATACAGTCTGTATTACTCCTCCTAAAGATGAACCTACTGTATTTAAAAATGCTATAAATAGTATTGTCACTATAGCTATAACTAAAACCATCATCATATTTGCATCAGAATTATATCCTAATAATTCAAGTATTTGTTTTGCAAATATTACAGCTAATGCTGCTATAGTTCCTGGAAAGAATAATACAGTTTGCATCCAACCAGTTAAGAAACCTAATTGTTTACCATAAATCTCCTCAATATATACCATCATACCACCTGTCTTTGGTATGGCTGCTGATACTTCTGCAGCTGTTAGTCCTGCTGTTATAGTTATGATACCACCTATTACCCACGCTATCATTCCAAGTCCTGGTCCACCATTAGTAGCAGTATATATAGCTTGAGGCTTAAAGAACACCCCAGAACCTATTACTACTCCTATTACTGTTGAAAGTGCTGTTGATAAACCTAACGTTTTTTTGAGTTCATTATCCATTAAGTTCCTCCTTATGTCATCTATATTGTTTTTTTGTTCTTAACTTGGTTTTATGATATTATCATTCCCACTTTCAATTTAAATATTAAATTTACTTTAATTAG
>NZ_CP048741.1:499904-502011 GCF_018336475.1 Romboutsia sp. 13368 | reverse complement strand
ATACTTGCTRGTGTATTTTATAAAAAAGACCTAAGTTTTCAACTTAGGTCTTTTTTATATCTATTCATCTAATTTTAATACTGACATAAATGCCTTTTGTGGAACTTCAACAGATCCTATTTGTCTCATACGTTTCTTACCTTCTTTTTGCTTTTCAAGAAGTTTCTTCTTACGAGATATATCTCCTCCGTAACACTTAGCAAGAACGTCTTTTCTAAGTGCACTTATAGTTTCTCTTGCTATTACCTTATTACCAACAGCTGCTTGTATAGGCACTGCAAATTGATGTCTAGGAATTTCATTTTTAAGTTTTTCACACATAGCCTTACCTCTTGAGTAAGCACGAGATTCGTGAACTATAAAGCTAAGTGCATCTACTTGTTCTTTGTTTATTAATATATCAAGTTTAACAAGAGTTGAAGGAACATATCCTTTAACTTCGTAATCTAAAGATCCATAACCTCTAGTTCTTGACTTTAATGCATCAAAGAAATCATATACAACCTCGTTTAAAGGTAGATCATAATGAAGCATGACTCTCTTTTCATCTATATACTCCATATTTATCATTGTTCCACGTCTTTCTTGACATAGTTCCATAACAGTACCTACATAATCTTTAGGAACAATTATATCTCCTTTAACTATTGGTTCTTCTATCATTTTTATTTCACTTGGTTCTGGTAAGTTAGTTGGATTTTGTATCATAACAACTTCACCATCATTTTTAGTTACTCTGTATATAACAGATGGCGCTGTAGTAACTAAGTTAAGATCATATTCTCTCTCTAATCTTTCTTGTATTATTTCCATGTGAAGTAAACCTAAGAATCCACATCTAAATCCAAATCCTAATGCAGCTGAAGTTTCAGCTTCAAATTCAAGTGCTGCATCATTTATTTGCATTTTTTCAAGTGCGTCTCTTACATTTTCGTACTTTTCTCCTTCACCAGGATATATACCACAGTAAACCATTGGAGTTGCTTTTTTATATCCTGCCATTGGCTCATCAGTTGGATTATCTGCATCTGTTATTGTATCCCCAACTTGACAACTTCTTATATCTTTTATACTTGCTGCTATGTATCCAACATCTCCTGCCGATAATTCATCAAGTTCTCTTTGTCCTGGAGCCATTACACCAACTTCTGTTACTTCAAACTTTTTGTTAGTGTTCATCATCTTTATAGTCATACCTTTTTTTACGCTACCTTCGAATACTCTAACGTAAGCTACAACTCCTTTATATGCATCATAATAAGAGTCAAATATTAATGCTTTTAATGGTGCTTCTTTATCTCCTGTTGGAGCAGGTACCTTCTCTACTATAGCTTCTAATACATCTTCTATATTTAATCCACTTTTAGCTGATATAAGTGGAGCATCACTTGCATCAAGACCTATTATATCCTCTATCTCTGCTTTTATTTCATCTGGTCTTGCACTTGGAAGATCTATCTTATTTATTACAGGTAAAATTTCTAAATCTTGATCTAATGCTAAGTAAACATTAGCTAAAGTTTGAGCTTCAACACCTTGAGCTGCATCTACTACTAATAGAGCTCCCTCACAAGCCGCTAAACTTCTTGATACTTCATAGTTAAAGTCTACGTGTCCTGGAGTATCTATAAGATTTAAGAAATACTCATTTCCATCCTTAGCTTTATATACTAATCTTATATTTTGAAGCTTTATAGTGATTCCTCTTTCTCTTTCAAGATCCATGTTATCTAATAACTGATCTTTCATTTCTCTTTCACTAACAAGTCCAGTTTTTTGTATTAATCTATCCGCTAAGGTAGACTTTCCGTGATCTATATGTGCTATTATACTAAAGTTTCTAGTTCTACTTTGTTTATTGTCCACCTTTATTCCTCNNTTATTATTACCATAACTTTTATTTTATAATATATCACCTTTTATGTAAATAACCGTTATTCATAAAACTTAAAACTTATTTTAATATAATCTTTATATGTTTTATACAGTATTTATTTAATTTTGAGTAATGTATATTTAATTATAGAAAAATAAGACTTATTATCTAAGTCTTATTTTTTACTATCATTATAAATTTTAATTATTTTTTCTTTAACTTCATATAATT
>NZ_CP048741.1:497152-499873 GCF_018336475.1 Romboutsia sp. 13368 | reverse complement strand
CAATATCACTTTTTATATCATCTACGGCAGAGTTAAGAATATATGCATCTGGACCCAACATATCTTTTGCACTTTTATCTATTATAAAAACACATACTGCTAAGTTTATAGTCATTACTACTATGAATAAAAATTTAAATAAAAGCCTAATTTTTCTTCTTCTTATTTTTTTATAACTATTCCTCTCTAGCCTACTCATATTTAGTCTCCTAGAATACTATTTATATTGCTTGAAATATTCATCTAAAATTTCTGCAATATATTTTGCTGAAGCCTTTGCTTCTTCTGAAGATGTACCATTACTTCCTACTTCTATTAACATATGATTTTTAGCCATATATTGATTATATTTTCCAAGAGGTTTTTCTACTATAGGTAAAACTAATTCAGGATATTTACTTTGAGCAAATTTAGTTATATCCTCAGCTAATTTTTTTACTTCATCTACATTAGGATTTTTCATACCTACAACGAAAAAGAATTTTGCAACTTTTTCTCCATTATAAGTTGTAGTCATTCTTTCATTTTCTTTTTGTATATCAGCATTTGTTTTTAAGTCTCTACCATCTCTATGTAAATCAAGAGCTATATTTATACTTTTATAATTATTTAGCATTGATTTTACAGTTTCTAAACTGCTTATATAAGATTCAGTAAACTTAGGATAGTCATGATATTTTATACTATGGGCAATTCCCCAACCTTTTTTACTTAACTGTTCTGTTAATAATGTTCCAATTTCTATTACAGATTTGTCCTTGTTATTTTGAGAATGATAATTCCCTTCTGGAGAATCAGAATATGTTTCTCCTGCATGAGTATGATATATTAGCATCGTAGGTTTATCTTTTGTTAATCTTATATTATTTTTATATTCACTAGATGCTACAGATACATCTTCTTTATTTTCATTATTACTATTTAAAGTAGGTATATTCTCTTCACCTATATGGAATTTTATATAATCATCTTTATTAGCTGTCTTTTCACTTTCTTGAACATCTTCATTTTTTAAATCTTCACTTTCCTCACTTGATTCAGGATAAGATGAATCTATTAAAAATTTTAGGAATTCTTCTTTATCTATACTATAAGATACTACTGGCAAGATACAAATTAAAACACATACTATACATATAACTTTTTTACTTTTTTTAAGCATAATTTTCCTCCTTAGTTGGTTATTCTACCCGGGTGGAGAGACCTATTTAATCCTTCGCTTATTATTATTGATAAATTCTCTATAGTTTCATCTATATCCTTAGGTGTTACTATTAAATTTTTATCATAAGGATCTAATGACTCTTTTATAAGGTTGTACTTTTCATCTTCCTTAAGTTGTTTTAACATATTATAGAAATTTTCACCTTCATGTGATTGACTCATTAAATTATCAATTGCTAAATCAAGTACATCACTTGTTAACGTAGCTGCATCTACAACAGTTGGAACTCCTATAGCTATTACATCTACACCTAAATATTCTTTATTTAGTGCTTTCCTTTTATTACCTACACCACCACCTGGAGATATCCCAGCTGTAGATATTTGTATAGTTGCATTTACTCTTTCCATTTTTCTTGATGCTAGTGCATCTATAGCAATTACTCTATCAGGTTTTATCGTATCTACTATTGATTTTACAGTTTCACTTGTTTCTAAACCTGTAACTCCCATAACACCTGGGCTTAATGCTGATACTTCTGTAAAATCATCATCATAATCTTTATTATAGTTTTTAAATATATGTCTTGTAACTAATGTTTTAGATACACTTTTAGGACCAAGTGCATCAGATGTTATATTCCAGTTTCCAAGACCTATAACTAAAGTTTTTTTATTTTTATCATTACCTAATATCTCTATTAATTCATCTCTTAAGTATGTAATCATTTCTTCTCTAGATTCATCATCATCAAATTTCATAAGATTACTTTCTAAGGTAATATATTTTCCAATTTCTTTATTCATTATTTTTGCACCTTGTTCATCTATAACTTCAACTATTGATACTTTACAATTTTCTAACTCTTTATTTTCTACTTTTACCCCAGGTATTTCTATAGATTTTTCATTACTTTCATATATTTCTTTTGCTTCTAATGCTAAGTCTGTTCTTATACTAAACATATTTACCCTCCCTGTATTAATCAAATACTATCTATAATTCTTAACAATTTTTAGTATTTTATAACAAAAATAAGTAAATTTGTATTTTACTGAATATTTACTCCTAGTGTTGTATATTCTATCTATATAATATATAATAAAAAACATAAAAAAAAGATAATAATAAAACTTATAAATATTTATCCTTGATTTTTGATTTTATTTCTGTTAAAATTTAATATGTTGACGACGAATATAATATAAAAATATGAGGGGGTGAACTCGCATGGCAAACATAAAATCAGCTAAGAAAAGAATAAAAGTTATCGAAAAGAAAACTGCTTTAAATAGAGCTAGAAAATCTCAATTAAAAACTGCAATAAGAAGATTCGAAGAAGCTGTTGCAGCAGGAAACAGAGAAGAGGCTGTTGCTAAGTTCCAATTTGCTCAAAAGAAAATATATCAAGTAGCTTCTAAAGGAACTATACACAAGAATGCAGCATCTAGAAAAGTTGCTAAATTAGCTCAAAAATTAAACGGAATGAACGCTTAATTATCCGTTTCTAATTAATAGATACTAACCCTTGATATTATCGAGGGTTTTTATTTTTA
>NZ_CP048741.1:495096-497138 GCF_018336475.1 Romboutsia sp. 13368 | reverse complement strand
AAAAAATCTTAGTATTTATTTACTAAGATTTTTTATTTATCTTTTTTGCAATATTTACTTATTAAAATTTCTATAGCTAATGTGTCTCTAACTAGTCCATTTTTTATTTTAAAATCACTTTCTAGTATCGAATTTAATATATCTATTATAATTTCATCAGAAAAGTTTTTAGTTTGTTTTAATGCTTTTCCTACAACAAAAGGATGTAATTTTAATCTGTCAGCTATACTTTTTGAACTATGTCCCTGTAATTGTAATTGTCTAACCTGAATAATCACTTTAAATTGTCTTGCTATCATAGAAAATATTCCAAATACAGACTCACCTTCATAAAGCATATCACTTAAAATTTTCATTGCATCAGAAGAATTTTTTTCTCCTATATAATCAATTAATTTAAAAATATCATTCTCTACTTTCTTTTGAGAAAGTTGATCTATTATATCATTAGTTACTTTATTTTCTTTTCCAACAAAAGAGCTTATTTTATTTATTTCATTTTCTAAGTCAGATAAAGTTTTTTCACTATTTTTATCTCTATATCCTTCTTGCTCTATAAAGTACATTATTTGTGCATTATCTATTACAACATTATTAAGTTCAAATCTTTTCTTAACCCATTTAAACAAGTCCATATCAGATAATTTATCACAATTAAATACTACTCCATTTTTAGATATCTTTTTTACTAAAGATTTCCTTTTATCTACATCTCCATATACAACTAAAACTAATATAGTAGTGTTAGGTGTATTTTCTATATATTCAGTAAAATATTTTTCATCATCATCAGTAAAATTCTTCTTTTTACCTTTTAATAATTCAAAATCTTTTAATATAACAACCTTCCTATCATCCATAAAAGGCAGTGTCTCTATAGTACTTATAATCTGATCTAGAGTTGTTTCTTTACCATCTATAATATCTAAGTTAAAATCAACCATTCCATCATTTAAAGTTGATTTAATCTCTTTTAGTGCATTTTCTATTAAATAATATTCTTTACCATAAAAAAGATAAGTATTTTTTAAATTTCTATTCTTTATATCACTGATAATATCCTTGTAGTTCATTTGATTGCTCCTTTATAGTTTTCATTTCTTTATAAATCATATATGAAAATACTACTATATAATAAACAATTACATAGTTTAGTTTTGGCTCTTCTATAATAATATAAGCAAACTCTAAATCACTAATTTTTTCTAATAGTACATATATAATTTCTAAAATAACTTTATTGATATTAGCTACTGCTTTTGCTATATGTATATTTATTTTAAATAATATTAAACTTAATATAGATAAATATATAATTATACCTATAAATGGTACTATAACTATATTACTAAAAACAGAAAGTAATGGTACTCCCTTAAAATTATAATATATCATAGGTATAGTTAATATATTAGAAGCTATTGTTAATGAAATTATTTTTACTTTTAATTTATTATTTATAAAACCATAGAAATATATTATAGACAATGTAGCTAGAAAAGACAATTGGAAACTTATATTATATATAATATATGGATTATTTGCTACAAGTAATATCCCTATAAAAGATAATGTAGATATTTTATCATTTTTACGATCTAAGAAAAAACTCAAATATAAGATTATCATACCAATTATAGCTCTTACTATAGATGGTGAGTTACCTACCATAATTGAATAAAACATCATTATAATAGATAGTAATACTAATTTGTATATCTTATTAATACGTCCTATAATAAATATTATAAGTACAGAAAGTATTCCTGTGTGAAGTCCAGATATAGCTATAATATGACTTGTACCTGTTCTACTAAACATTAAATTTTCATCTTGTGATAAATCTTCTCTTTGTCCTAGTATTACAGAGTTTAATAAGTCTGATTTTGATTTATATAAGTATCTAAAAGTATTACTCACATAATCCTTCATTTTATGTAAATTTTCATAAATTTTATTATTACCTAGTACATTAAATTCTTCTATATATATTAACCCTTCATATCCAATACTTTTTAAGTATCTTCCATAATTAAAATTAT
>NZ_CP048741.1:494763-494860 GCF_018336475.1 Romboutsia sp. 13368 | reverse complement strand
ATAAAAATTATTAAAAATGGTCTTCTCATAATTCCTCCAAAAACAATTTACCTTAAGTATCTTCAAAATAATAATTTCTTAAACAAAATAAAGGATA
>NZ_CP048741.1:485488-494588 GCF_018336475.1 Romboutsia sp. 13368 | reverse complement strand
AAATATAARCTATAATCATCATTTACTTTTTTAGCTTTTACTTTTTTATTTTTTATTTTTATATTAAAAACTCCATTATTTTCTTTTATAAATGTATCTTCTATAAAGATATTTGCATCTATATCTATATATTCATCAACTTCAAGTCCATTAATATATTCTTCTACATTAATAACTCTTCCCATCATAAAAGGCTTTATCTTAATTTCTGTATCTTTAGGATTTTCTAATACAAATTTTATTTTGTCATTTACAGGTGCTGATATCGTTACTTTTTTACATTGAGTATTGTGATTATATATAAACTTTAAAATAGATTTTAGTGAATCTAAATCTTTATAAAATAGTTCTCTTACAAAAATATTTTCATTATTTAAGAAGTATATTATATACCCCTTATATGTACCATCTTTATATACATAGATGTGGCCGCCCTCACTATTAACTTCTTTAAATAAATTTATATAATATTCTTTATCTCTAACTGTATTTCCATTTACATCTTCTAAAAAAGTATTATTTATATTAATCAAATCATCTATATTTTCTTCAGTTGCTTTATATAATCTTCCTGCTAAATTAAAATTCTTTAAATCATCTATATTAATATAGTATTCTAATTGATCATAGCAATGTTCATATCCATATTTTCTATATAATCTATAATCTATAGGCATAAGTATTGATATTAATTGTCCTTTTTTATAAAGTTCATTAAGAGAGTAATCCATAATTTTTTTCATATATCCTCTTCCTCTTACTTCAGGAAAAGTAGATACACCTACAACATAAGATGTATCATATATTTTATTATCTAGCTTTATTTTGTATTGATTTAATTGAAGGGATGATACGATATCTTTATCTTCACATGCTACAATAGTATTCTGATTATTATATCTATTATTAAAATAATAATCAACAAAACTATCCTCATCATTAAAACAATAATTCCATATATCTTTAATATTCTCTATTTCTTCTTCTTTAGCATATCTAATATTCATATTATTTCTCCATAACAGTATACTTTTCTACAAATTTAACTGGATGATATGAAAGTTTTGCTTTTCTAAGACCAGGTATTCCTAAATCTTCTTCTCTATTTACAAACTCTACATTTTCAAATTCATTTAATATAAATTGCTGATTTATATAAGGGTATAATCCTCTTATATTTGGATTTGCTTTTTCTATATGAATTAATGCCATATTAGGATTTATAAGTTCTCCCATAGTAAATGCTTCTAACTTTCCATCTACATAAATACCTGCTATCTTTAACAAATTCTTTAAGTATTTATAATTTTTAAATATTTTTTTTATACCTACAGATTCATCATCCATGCCTTCATCAAACTCATCGTTTTCTTCTTTATTACTTGTCCATTCTTTTAATAGTTCTAAACAATCAGAGAAATCCTCTTCATCAAGAAGTTTATATGTGTATCTACCTTCATAATCTTTTAAAAATGCATTTATATGATTTCTTTTCTTTTGATTTTTTCTTCCAGCTAGTGTTCTTAAGCTCTCTCCCTCATATACATAGTCAAATAAATCTCTTTCCTCTATGTACTCAAATTTATCTGGATAATTTTTTTGTAATACATCAATAACGTCTTTAGTTACCCCTCTAAAACATATCTTTTTATCATTTTCTTCAAAATGTTTTATAACATAGTCTATAACTTCTGGTAATTTATCTTTCTTTGCTAATGGTAATATAGAAAAGCTATTACCTTCATATTCTGCCATTATAACAGCAAAATCATCTCCTATAAAATATCCTGTCTTATAAACATGTTGCCACATATATAAAGTTGTAAAACAATATTCACAAGCTTCATATTCAACTAATTCAAAATATGGTTGAAGCTCTTTTATCGAATCTATGGTTATGTCTTTAAATTTCATATATCCTCCTAATATTTTTAATTCAATATTATTAATTTAATCTATAAAAATAATTCTTTAATATTTAATCTTTTATTCTTATCCTCAATTGAATTATCTTATATTTTATTGTTTAAAATATAAGATAGTTCGTGTCACTAATTTAGTGTTACCCATATTATTTACATATAAACATATAATGAATGGAGGTAATTTATTGAAAAAGTTATTTTTAACTTATATTACAATAATTATTATAATATCATTTTTACTGCCAAATAGCAAAATTAACCACCTATCTATTCATACTATAGATGTAGGTCAAGGAGATAGTATCTTAATACAAACTCCTAATAATAAAAATATATTAATAGATGGTGGAGATGAAAATAGTTATCATATAGTTTCTAGTTATTTAAAAAAACAAAAGGTAAAAAATATCGATTATTTAATTGCTACCCACTTTGACTCAGACCATATAGGAGGATTAGATAATATAGTAGAAAATTTTAAAGTATCTAATGTATATGCACCTAACTATAAATCAGATACAATATCTTATCAAAACTTAATCAATTCATGTCTTAGTAAAAATTTAAATTTAAACTATCTAAGTAAAGGTGATTTCATAAAGATAGAAGATGATATAAATTTAAATATACTTTCACCTTCTTATATAGGAGATGATAATAATCTTAATTCTATAGTATGTAAAATAGATTACAAAAACAAATCTTTTTTATTTACAGGAGATGCCGAAGCTTCTAATGAATTAAATCTTATAAATACATATGAACTTAGTGATGTTGATTTCCTAAAAGTAGGACATCATGGAAGTAGCTCATCTACTACACCCGAATTTATAGAAGAAGTACGTCCTGATATAGCAGTTATATCTTGTGGCTATAAAAATAATTATGGACATCCTCATAAAAGTACATTAGACACGCTAGAAGAAAATAATATTTTAACATATAGAACTGACCTTTTAGGTGATATAGTATTTTATAGTGATGGAGAAACAATTTATACTACTCAAAATTATAATTTAAATAAGAAGTAGAGTACTCTACTTCTTATTTAGTAAATCATTTATAACAACTGATGCTATTATAAGTCCTCCTACAGAAGGTACAAATGATATACTTCCTGGAGTTACTTTTTTACCATTTAATACTTTCTTTTTTAATTCCGCAGGTTGTTCTGTAGAATAAACTACCTTTAATTTTTTTATTTTTCTGTCCTTTAATTCTTTTCTCATTACTCTAGCAAGTGGACATATTGTTGTTTTATGTATATCTGTAACCTCTATTTTAGTTGGGTCTAACTTATTCCCCATACCCATAGAACTAATTATATCCATACCTTTATTTTTACAAGTTTCTATTAAGTGTATTTTTGATGTAACCATATCTATAGCATCTACTACATAATCATATTTTTCATTTAAAATACTATCACTTGTATCTTTATTATATACTTCTTTTATAGCTTTTATATTTATATTTGGGTTAATATCTAATATTCTTTCTTTCATAACCTCAACTTTATATTTTCCAACAGTTGAATGTAATGCTGGTAATTGTCTATTTATATTTGTTATATCAACATCATCAAAGTCAACTATAGTTAAGTTTCCAACTCCAGCTCTAGCTATAGCTTCTGCTGCAAAACTACCTACTCCTCCAACTCCAAATACTATTACACTAGAATTTTTAAGTTTATCTACACCTTCATCACCTATTATAAGGCTAGTTCTTGTTGTGAAGTTCTTTTCCATAACTATCTCTCCTAAAATTATATTTGTCTAAATTTATAGTTTACTATATTTGTCTAAATTTATAGTTTACTATATACAACTATTTTATAGCTATATAGTTATAATTTATAAAGTTTTTTATATAAAAAAAGAACTCAGCTGAGTTCTTTTCACTGGCGGGAATGCGTGGGAGTCGAACCCACCCAAGAAGCTATTAACTCCTCATACTAGTTTTGAAGACTAGAGAGCACACCAGCACCCATCCATCCCCATAGACATATATTCTCTATCACAGGATAACATATATATCTATCTTTTTCAATATTTTGTAAAATAAAAATTGTCATTTCTATTTAAAGAAAGTCCTTTTTTATTTTACTATATAAATATCTATTGTTTTTCTTCCCCAGTTCTTAACAGTAGATTCATCATTCATATATATATCTATCTTGTTACCTTTTATAGCTCCACCGCAATCCTCTGCTATAAATGTTTTTCCAAACTGAGGTATATATACTTTTGTACCATATGGTATGACACTTGGATCTACTGCTATAGTTCCCCATTTAGGTTTTGTACCTGTTGATGTTATCCCATGACCTGTATACGCTGTTGCTACAACTGACATATGCTTTCTATTTGAACTTGAAACAGATTGAGTTTTGTTTACTGTAGTAGTATTTCTTATATTTTCTCCTCTAGATGAAGCAACCTGAACCTCTACTTTAGTTCCTTTTTTTATAACTTTATCTACAGGCTCCGTAGCAACTACTTCTTTCACAAATTGCTTATCTACTTGTTTTCCATTATGGTAAGTAACCTTATATATTAATTCATTTTTACCAGATTTACCTTCAGTATCTACTTCAGTTTTACCTTTCAATAACTCACTATCTTCTACAATATTAACTTCAAATGGTACTTCCTTATTTTCTTTTAAAGTTGACTCTGTAACATCTATAACTTCTATTTTATCTCCATTTGAAACTTTTTGATCTAATGGTACACTTATTATATCATTATCATCATATTTAACATTCTGTTCCTTCAATATATCTTTGACATTAGATTTTAAAGTTGATATTTCCGATTCTTGTCCTCTGACTACTAATGTTATATCTTTATTAACTAAAGTATACCCTCCTGATAATAATCCTATAGATAACACGGCGGCCATGGCCGAGACTTTTAATATCTTACTATTTTTTATATTCATAATATTCTCCTTCCATCGTTTTTCTCTATGTTAAATGCTATTTTTAAAGTTATATTATGAATTGTAACCAATTTGATACTTTTTGTCAACTTGACAAATATTAAGTAATATGCTTAGTATGTATTTATCTTGCTTTTTTAAGAAATTACTATTTAATTTTAATGTTCTTTTATTATAAAAAAAGCATAGTATAAACTATGCTTTTTTTGAAAACTATANAGTTTTATAAAAGTTATAAGTTAGGAATCTGCCAATTAATTGGTGACTTTCCTAAGCTAATTAATATCTCATTTATTTTAGAGAAATGTTTGCAACCAAAAAATCCTCTACTCGCTGATAGTGGACTAGGATGAGGAGCTTCTAGTATATAATGTCTACTGCTATCTATTAATTCTTTTTTCTTCCTAGCATTTGCACCCCATAAGACAAATATAACGGGATCTTCCCTATCATTTAATAGCTCTATAATTCTATCTGTGAATATCTCCCAACCCTTACCTTTGTGAGAATTTGCTTCATGAGCTCTTACAGTTAATGCAGTATTAAGTAACAGTACACCTTGGTCTGCCCAAGGTATTAAGTATCCATTATTAGGTATAAAGCATCCAATATCATTTTTTAACTCTTTGTATATATTAAGTAATGATGGAGGTATTGCTACATTAGGTTGAACAGAAAATGCCAAACCATGAGCTTGATTTTCCCCATGATAAGGATCTTGACCTAATATTAATACCTTTGTATCTTTATAAGATGTGTGCTTTAAAGCTTCGAATATATTATACATATTAGGGTATATCACCTTAGTGCTATATTCTTCTTTTAAAAATTCTCTCAGCTCTAAATAGTATGCTTTTTTAAATTCATCTGCTAAAAGTTCTTCCCAATCATTGTCTAAATTAACCATAATGTCACCTTCTTTTATTTATTATAAAGAGTTCTTTTATTATCATCTCTTTTAGTTATCTTATTTCTATCAAAATTCTCCAATAAAATCATGCAATTTTTTCTGCTTGAGTTTAAGATATCTCTATATTGACCTAAAGTTATTTCATTATTTTCTTTTAGATATTCTATTAAATTATTTTTTGTATTTTCGTATATTTCCTTATCCATTACATATGCATCATCTAATTTCTCTATATCTTTACCTATCATATATTCTAATACTTCTTCATAGTAATTATTTATGCATATATCATTTATATTCAATAATGTATATGTATTAGGTGCTTTCAATTGCTTTTGTATTATAGTTTTTATCTCTCTTTGTTTGTCATTTAATTTTACATCAAAATCATACTTAGACACTAAATTACCATCTAATTTTATAATATTTTCTAGTTGTAATTTTTCTAGTAATATATCCATTTCTTTAGTTTTAAATCTACTTTCTACTTTAGATTTTAATTCTTCTTTTAGCATTCCACTTCTAAGTCTATATTTTTTGTGATAATCATTTAAGCATTGAACTATAGATTCTTTTAAGTTTTTATACTGATTTATATGCATATATATATTACTTATATTTACAACTTTATTTGCATTTATTAATTCATCTATAGCATTTTTTATTATAGATTCATTTTCTCCACTATAACTCATTATATCTTTTAAAGTATGATATGATTTTAAATTATTTTTTAAATATACCTCTAATATATCTTTTATCTCACCTTTTTCTTTTATTTTAAGTGAGTTTATAATACTTTCATCAAATCTTTTATGTTTTTTAGGTTTAGTATCTAAAATAATCCCTCCACCTATAGTTTCAAGTGGAGAATAATTTCTAAGCACAATATTATCTAATTTTTTACTTACTATACTTTCTTCTAATCTAAGCTGTGCATAACAACTTTCTCCTGGTTTAACAATATCTTTATCTAAAGGAACTACCCTACATAATATTTCTCTAGTTCCATGATATAATCTAAGTCTATCCCAGTGTTTTATACTTTTATTAGAATGTTTAACCAAAGATAATTTTATATCTAACATCATAGAGTCTTCCAATGAATTAGGTGATGCTAATACATCTCCCCTCTTTAACTCTTCAACTTTTATATTAGATATATTTATAGCTGTTCTTTGTCCTGCATATGCAGTTTTCACATTTTCTCCATGAACTTGAATACTTCTTATCTTTGTCTGTAACATTTTTGGATATACAATCAAATCATCATCTACACTTATTTTACCTTCCATTAAAGTACCTGTAACAACAGTTCCAAAGCCTTTTACAGAAAATACTCTATCTATATTAAGCCTAGCTGGTGAATTTCCATTTTTTTCATCTATATCATTACTTATAATATCTATTTTTTTTATAAGTTCATTAATCCCTTTTTTTGATATAGAATCTACTTCTAATATATCTGCATTTTCTAAAAAAGTACCTTTAGTTTTTTCTCTTATATCATCTTTAACAAGTTGCTTAAATTCATCATCTACAGTATCTGATTTTGTTAGTACTATTATGCCTTTTTTTATATTTAAAAATGATAATATATCTAAATGTTCAATAGTTTGAGGCATAACACCTTCATCACTTGCTACAACAAATAATACAATATCTATTCCTGATGCTCCTGCTAACATATTCTTTATAAATTTTTCATGTCCTGGTACGTCAACTATACCTGCTCTTTTGCTATTTGGTAAATCAAAATATGTAAAACCTAAATTTATAGAAATACCTCTTTTCTTTTCCTCTTCTAACGTATCTGTATCTCTACCTGTAAGAGCTTTTATAAGCGTTGTCTTTCCATGGTCTATATGACCTGCTGTTCCTATTATTATATTTTTCATACTTGCCCCCTAGTTAAGGTTATTAATTTAAAGCATTTTTCAATTCATTAGCTATAACATCAAACTCATCTTCAAATATAGTTCTAGAATCTAATATGTACTTATTATCATATACTCTTCCTATTATATGAGAACTACTTAATCTTAACCTTTTTTCTAGAGTTGATACATTTATATTATTAGGCATTATAGCTATTACTTTACTCTTTATTGTTTCAAGTGGCATAGAACCTCCACCTACTTGAGATAGTCCATCTTCTATACAAACTTTCGCATCTATATTTTTTTCAATTATTTTTGAATATAAACTACTTGCTTTTTCTTCTAAGTCACATAAACTATATGTTAACATTTTTAGAGTAGGAATTTCTTTTATCGCTTTTTGTTCATCTAAATAAAGTCTAAGTGTTGCTTCAAGAGCACAAATAGTAAGTTTATCAACTCTTAATGCCCTTGTTAACTGATTTTTTTTCATTTTTTCTATGTATTCTTTTTTACCAATTATTATTCCAGCCTGTGGACCGCCAAGCATTTTGTCTCCACTAAATGTAACTATATCTGCTCCTTTTTTTAAAGAATCAATTACTGTAGGTTCATATGATAATCCATATTTAGATAAATCTATAAATACTCCACTTCCTAAATCTTCTACAACAGGTAAATTATATTTAGTTCCTAATTTTTTTAAATCACTTATATCTACACTTTCTGTAAAACCTAATATCTTATAATTACTAGTATGTACTTTCATTAACACACTAGTATTTTCTGTTATTCCATCTTCATAATCATTTAAATGAGTTTTATTTGTAGCTCCTACCTCAACTAGTTTTGCTCCACTAAGTTCCATTATACTAGGTATTCTAAAAGATCCACCAACTTCAACAAGCTCTCCTCTTGAAACTATCGCTTCCTTATCTTTTGCTAATGTAGATAAAACTAAAAGCACAGCTGCAGCATTATTATTCACTATTAAAACATCCTCTGCATCTGTAAGTTTTTTTATAGTTTCTGTTAAATGAGAATATCTAGAACCTCTTTCACCTTTTTCTATATCATATTCTAAGTTTGAATATCTAAATGCTGTGCTTAATATATCATCTTTTATACTTTCACTAAGTAAAGACCTTCCTAGGTTAGTATGTATAACTACGCCAGTTCCATTTATAACCTTCTTTAAAGATAATTCATATTTTAATCTAACTCTATTTACAGTATCATTTACTATATTCTCAATTCTTATTTCAATATTTGATAAATTATCCTTTTGATTTAATATAGATTTTCGATTTAAATCTATAGTTTCTCTAATTCCTTCTAAAACTAAGTTTCTAGGATATTCTTTTAGAATTTCTATTATATTTTCATTACCTAAAACTTCATCAACTGAAGGTAATTTAGATAAAACTTCTCTAATATTCAAT
>NZ_CP048741.1:482249-485483 GCF_018336475.1 Romboutsia sp. 13368 | reverse complement strand
CTAAAACTTCATCAACTGAAGGTAATTTAGATAAAACTTCTCTAATATTCAATTTAATCACTCTTTCTTATTTATTTACGTTAACTATATATTTATAAATTACCAATATAAAGATAACTTAAACTAAAAATACGGTTATTAAATAACCGTAATATATTTTTCATCTTTCTTTTTTACACTTCCTATTATTTTAGCTTCTATAGATCCATTTAGTTTTATATCCTTAACTAACTCCTCAGCTAAATCTTCTTTTACCGATATTAAAAGACCACCTGATGTTTGTGGATCATATAAAATATCCTCGATAGCTGTATCTATATTTTCAATTTTTACATCTTTTGATATATAATCTTTATTTCTATACATACCTGCAGGAATAATTCCCATATTAGCCATATCAACAGCTCCATCTAATATAGGTATATCCTTATGATCAATTTCTATACTCACATTTGATGCTTTTGCCATTTCAAGTACATGTCCTAATAAACCAAATCCAGTTATATCTGTTACAGAGTTTACATCTATATTTTCAAAACTTTTTGCAGCATATTTATTTAAATGAACCATTACCTCAATAACTTTATCTGAAACTTCTTTAGAAACTAAATTTTCTTTCATAGCAGTATTTAATATACCTATACCTATAGGTTTTGTTAAAATAAGCTTGTCACCTTCTTTTGCAGTTGCATTTGATAATACCTTTTTAGGATGAACTATTCCAGATACAGAAAGTCCATATTTAGGTTCTTTATCATCTACAGTATGACCTCCAACTAAAAGCGCTCCACTTTCCTTAACCTTATCAAAACCACCTTTTAATATTTCTGCTAATACACTCATATCATGACATGCAGGAAAACAAACTATGTTCATTGCAACTATAGGTTTTCCACCCATAGCATAAACATCTGATAGTGAATTAGCTGCTGCTATTTGACCGAAGATATACGGATCATCTATCATAGGAGTAAAAAAATCTAATGTTTGAATTAAAGCCATATCGTTATTTAATTTATACACAGCTGCATCATCTGCAGTATCTAAACCTACTAATAAATTACTACTATCCTCATTTTTAGGAAGCTGTGATAATACTGAAGCCAGAACCTCTGGCCCTATCTTAGCCGCTCATCCACCTGATGTTGTCATTGCTGTTAAATTTTTTAAAATATCCACTATTATCTTCCCCTTCCCCCTAATTTATACATTATTTATAATAACATATTTTACATATTTTATTATAAATATTTCTCATTATTAGAATCTATTATTCTATACTTATAAGACTCTTTAATTCTTCATATTTTTTATCGCCTATCCCATTGACATTTTTTATTTCATCTACTGATTTAAACTCTCCATTTTCTTCTCTATAATTAATTATTTTATTAGCTGTAGCTTCACCTATACCTGGAAGTGCATCTAGCTCTTGTATAGTTGCTTTATTTATATTTATTAAATCACTTTTCTCATCTTGAATACTTTCATTATTATTTATAGATGTATAGTCACTATATACATCTACACTTTCACCTATCTTAGGTATTATATAATGAGATTCATCTTCAAGTTTCATAGCTAGATTTACTTTATTTAAATCTGCATTTTCTGTAGTTCCTCCTAACATGTCAACTACATCAGATAACCTTTTTTCACTTTCTATAGTAACAACCCCTGGATTATTTACCTCACCACTTACAAATACTGTTATAGTATTGTTAGCCTCATCCATATTTATATTTTTATTTACTTCTTCTTTTTCATTATCAGTTTCATCTATTTTATCCTCTATTAATTCCTCATTATTAATTTCACTTTCACTAACGATATATACATTGTCTTTTAAATTTAAATTTTTATTATCTATTATTTTATATGTACTAAATAATAGTATTAATATAAATATCATTATTTTTCCAATTTTCAACATTTATCACCTCTCCTATATTTTAATTATTGACTAAAATATGTTATACTAAAATATAAGATTTTATTTTGGAGGTTATTTATGAAAAAAATTTTTTCATTAGTGCTAGCATTTATTATAGCCTTCTTACCCATTTTTAATGTAAATAATTTATCATTTGCAGATAGTGAACCAAGTTTAACTGCAGAGTATGCGATACTTATGGACTATGAATCTGGAGAGGTTTTATATAGTAAAAATGGTTATTCTAAACTCTATCCTGCTTCAACTACTAAAGCATGGACAGCTTATATTGTATTAAAACATGTTAAAGATTTAAATCAAGTGGTTCAGATAAAAGATTTACCTGTTGTTGAAGGGTCAAGTATGTATTTAAAAGAAGGCGAAGCATTTACAGTAAAAGAATTGTTAGATGCTCTTTTAATACACTCATGTAATGATGTTGCTGTGGTTTTAGCTAGGTATGTTGGAGGTTCAGAAGAAAACTTTGTTAAAATGATGAATGATGAAGCTAAAGCAATAGGTGCTAAAAATACTCATTTTAATAATCCTCATGGATTACCTGATGAAAATCATTATACAACAGCTTATGATATGGCTCTTATGGCTAGAAAGGCTATGGATAATGAAATATTTAAAAGTATCGTTAAAACTGAGTCTATAAGGTTCCCAGCTACTGAAGCTTATCCTTATGAAAGATACTTTAAAAATACTAATCAATTTTTAACATCACCATATCAAATGGATTATAAAGGTAAGAAAGTAGATATAAAGTATGATGTAGTAGATGGTATAAAAACAGGTTATACTGACGCTGCAGGAAAGTGTCTTTTATCTACAGGATTTAAAAATAATATAAGAGTTATATCTGCTGTTTTTAAATCTAATGTATCAGATTTATACCTTGATTCTAGAACTTTACTAGATTATGGTTTTGATAATTTTTACTCTAAAGTAGTTGTTGATAAAGATAAATTCACTAATAAAAAGAAATTTATCTTTAGTAAAGAAAAAGAATTAATTTATCAACCTGAAACTAACTATACTGTTGCATTATCTAATAATGTAAAAAATACTAATTATACAACTAAAATTAACTTAGAAAAAGTTAAATTACCTATAAAAAGTGGGGATATAGTTGGTAGTTTAGATGTTTATAACAATGATAAACTAGAAAAAAGCATTAATTTAATAGCTAAAAATGATGTAACTAGTATATTTGGATTTATTACAGAAAACAAAATATTGTATAATACGTTAAAAATACTTTTAGCAATATTTATAATAATAGTAATTATTATTAG
>NZ_CP048741.1:477813-482198 GCF_018336475.1 Romboutsia sp. 13368 | reverse complement strand
ATGATATATTAATTAAAGAAAAAGATAAAGCTATTGATTAATCAATAGCTTTATCTTTTTCCTTAATTAATATATCATTATAAAATTTTACTTCATTTCCATGTACTTAAATAAGATTTTTAAGTTTAGTTATATTTACATTATTATCTTTAAAAACTTTTAACGCATCTATTTTATTAATTTTACCATTAATTATATATCTACTTCTCCTATTATGGAGTCTTTTTTGANNNAATCAATAGCTTTATCTTTTTCTTTAATTAATATATCATTATAAAATTTTACTTCATTTCAATGTACTTAAATAAGATTTTTAAGTTTAGTTATATTTACATTATTATCTTTAAAAACTTTTAACGCACCTATTTTATTAATTTTACCATTAATTATATATCTACAATTCGACATATAATCAAAGTTCCTTTATAATTCCTTATTTTTATAATAAAAAAGGCAATGCATTGCATTACCTTCTATTAATATTATCCAAATATTTTATTAGTTAAAGAACATGCTGTACAAGTTGCAGCAACTCCACCTAATGCTGTTTCTCTTAATTCCATTGGAAGAGTCTTACCTACTTTATACATAGCCTCTACTGTTTCATCAAATGGTATTATATTTAATATACCAGCTAAACATAATTCTGCAGATATTAAAGCATTTGCAACACCTATAGCATTTCTTCCTTGACAAGGTACTTCAACAAGTCCTGCTATTGGGTCACATACTAATCCCATAACGTTTTGTAAACAATGAGATGCAGCATGCACTGCTTGTTCTGGGCTTCCACCCATCATTTCAACTACACCAGCTGATGCCATTGCTGCTGCTGCTCCAGTTTCAGCTTGACATCCACCTTCAGCACCTGAAACAGTTGCATTTCTAGTTATTATAGCTCCTATAGCTGATGCTGTGAATAATGCATCTATCATAGTTTCATCATCTATGTCATATTCTTTACCTATTGTAACTATAGCTCCTGGAAGTATACCACAAGAACCTGCTGTTGGTGCAGCAACTATAAGTCCCATAGAAGCATTTACTTCCATAGTTCCCATTGCAGCAGCCATAGCTTTATTCATTAATCCTCCAGAAACAGTCTTTGCAGATGAATTTCTAAAGTTAGTTAACTTCTTAGCTTCTCCACCTATTAGACCACCCATAGATTTTATATCTTCTTTAACTGCTTTTTCAACAGCTTCTTTCATTATATTTAAACTTACTCTCATTTTATTTCTTACTTCTTCTTTTGATATTCCAGTAAGTTCTGCTTCTCTTTCTACACATAACTCATGTATAGTCATATTTAATTCTTTACATTTTTCTAATAACTCTGCTCCACTTGTGAAATTATATTTCATTTTTGTCTCTCCTCACTTATTAGAATTTATCTAAAACTACTACTTTAGCTACTACTTCAAATTTTCTTAATTGATCTATTAAGCTTGTCTCTAATTCATCATCTGTTTCTATTGTTAAGAATGTGTATTCTGAATTAGCTACTTTATAAGTAGATATAGTTGCTATATTTTTATTATAATGACCAAGTAATCCTGTTATAAATGCTATTGCACCAGGTATATCTTTTAGTTCTAATACCACAGCGCTTCTTGAACCATTAAAGTCAAGTGCTAATCCATCCATTTCAGTAAGCTTTATGTTACCTCCACCTATAGATGCACCCATTACACTTGATTTAGAACCATCTTCTAATATCATTTCCATTTTAACTGTATTAGGATGAACGTTTTCTCCTAAGTCAGTTTTAATGAATTCAAATTTTACACCTTGTTCTTTTGCTAATTCAAAAGAATGCTTTATTCTGGCATCATCTGGCTCAAATCCTAATATACCACCAACTAATGCTTTATCTGTACCGTGACCTTTATAAGTTTCTGCAAATGATCCGTGAAGTAAAAACTTTACTTCCTTTACTGGTTTTCCTGCTATTTTAGAAGCACTCTTTCCAAGTCTTGCAGCTCCTGCAGTATGAGAACTTGATGGACCTATCATATTAGGACCTACTATATCAAATACACTATAATCTTTAGCCATTACTTTACCTCTCTTCTTATCTCGTTGTATATAGAATTAAACTTAAATTTAATATTTAAGTATTCCTACTTTTTACTTATATCTTTTTAGGTATATTGATAAAAGTATATATATTATTAAATTTAATTTTAAAANNNATTTATAATTTATAGAAATTAACTATATATGTGTAACAATACACCTTTTATTTTAATTTAATTAAATTCGTTTTTTAAAATTTTAATTTTATTATATATCTATTGATTTTTTTAATACAATACCATTAATAGATTTATATATATTATAAAAATCTATTGAGTAAANAAATGACCAGTTTATAACTGGTCATTTCTTTACTATAAAACTATCCTATAGCTATTACTTCTATTTCAACCTTAACATCTTTTGGAAGTCTTGCAACTTCTACACAAGCTCTAGCTGGTTTATTTTCACCAAAGAACTCAGCATATACTTCATTTATTTGAGCAAATTCATTCATATCTTTTATGAATACTGTAGATTTTACTACATGAGAAAAATCAAGTCCAGCTTCAGTTAATATAGCTTGAACATTTTTTAAAGATTGAGCAGTTTGAGCTTTAACATCTCCTTCTACTATTTCCATAGTTTCAGGTACAAATGGAACTTGTCCTGATACAAATAACATATTTCCAGCTTTAACAGCTTGAGAATATGGTCCTATAGCTTTAGGTGCATTTTCTGTATGTATTACTTGATGTTTCATATTAAAATTCCTCCTACGAATTAAATCTCTATGTGTATATTACACATCTTCATTTATCATTATACTATCATATAACTTTTATTGCATATATATTTTTTATATTAAATAGAAATAAAAGTTAGCTTTATAATTTAAAGTTAACTTTTATTTCTATTTTATTTAAATTACATTTCTACTATTTCAAACCCTGCTTTTGTTATACATGCTTTTAATCTATCTATATGTTCTTGATTGAATGTTTCAAGTACCATTTCTGTAATAAGGCTACCTAATCCACCACCTATAGATGATTTTGATAAATTAACGTTTAATATATTTGCATCGTTTTCACTTATTATTTTAGTTAATTCAGCAAGTCCTCCTGGCTTATCTTGTATAGCTGTTCTGAATGCATATCTTCTACCCTCTTTAGTTAAAGCAGTACCTATAACTCTGTATACAGTATTAACATCAACATTTCCTCCAGATATTATACAAACTACATTTTCACCTTTTTGAGGTACATATTTTCTACTTAATAGTGCAGCTGTACTTACAGCGCCAGATCCTTCAGCTACAACCTTTTGATTTTCCATTAAGAATAGCATACCTTGTGCTATTTCATCTTCTTCTATTACTATTATTTCATCAACCAATTCTTTTATTATATCAAAAGTTAAGTTTCCTGGTGTTTTAACAGCTATACCATCAGCTATTGTAGTACCTTTAAATGCTGTTGTAACTTCACCATTTTTCATTGATTCATGCATTGAAGGTATATTTGCAGTTTGAACACCTACTATTTTTATATTAGGGTTTATTCCTTTAGCTGCTACAGCTATACCAGCTATTATTCCACCTCCACCGATTGGACAAAGTATAGTATCAACATTTCCATTTAATTGTTCAAGTATTTCAAGACCTATTGTACCTTGTCCTGCTATTACATATTCATCATCAAATGGATGTAAGAAAGTTGCTCCAGTTTCTTTTTGTAATTCAACTGCTTTTGCATAAGCATCATCATAAACTAATCCGTTTAATACAACTTCTGCACCATATCCTTTTGTTGCAGTAACTTTTGCTAAAGGAGCAGTAGCTGGCATTACGATTGTAGCTTTTATTCCTGTCATTTTAGCACCTAGTGCAACACCTTGAGCATGATTTCCAGCACTTGAAGCTATAACACCATTTGACTTTTCTTTATCAGTTAAGTTTGCTATCTTATTACAAGCACCTCTTAATTTAAAAGATCCTGTTTTTTGAAGATTTTCACATTTATAGAAAACATTTGCCCCAGTCATAGAACTAAGCTTTGCACTTTCTAATATATCAGTTTTCTTTACTATATCTTTTATCGTTTCTCTTGCATTTTTTATATCTTGTAACGTAACTTTTGTCATTTTACCAATCTCCTGTAAACGTTTTTCTGACTTCTTATTAACAATTAGATTGTATAACTTTTGTTTACAAAAATCAACATATTTTTTTAAAGTTTAAATTGTTTTTTCTTTCAAAAAATTAAAATGTTCTTACAATTAACTATATTWATTTACAATCTTTTACTTCCATACATATGCATCTTTAACTATATTTTTGCGCATCAATTCTTCAAATTTATCAT
>NZ_CP048741.1:462727-477737 GCF_018336475.1 Romboutsia sp. 13368 | reverse complement strand
AAAAAAACTCTTTATATAATATTATATAAAGAGTTTTTATCATCCTATTATTTTACAACTATATTAACTAATTTCTTAGGTACTGCAACTACTTTAACTATAGTTTTACCTTCAACTAGTGCTTTTATCTTATCATCTTCCATTGCTACTTTTTCCATTTCTTCTCTTGAAATATTAGCAGCAACACTTAATTTTCCTCTTACTTTACCATTTATTTGAACAACTATTTCAACTTCATCTTTAACTAAAGCTGTTTCATCATATTTTGGCCAAGATATATCAAATATACTTCCATCTTTTCCTATCATTGACCATAATTCTTCACCTATATGAGGTGCAAATGGAGCAAGTATAGTTACTATAGTTTCTATACCTTCTTTTATAACTGCTTCGTTTCTAGAATCTAATTCTTTGTACTTGTACATTTCATTTATTAATTCCATTAATGCAGATATAGCAGTATTGAAACCGAATTTTTCATTTAAATCTTCAGTAACTTTCTTTAATGTTGCATGTATAGTGTATCTCATAGCTTTATCTTCTTTAGTTAATTCTTTTGTTTCAACATCAGATTTAGCTATATCAGATAATTCATCTACTAATCTATATACTCTGTTTAAGAATCTATAACACCCTTCAACACCTTGGTCTGACCATTCTAAGTCTCTTTCTGGTGGTGCTGCAAATAATACGAATAATCTAGCTGTGTCAACTCCGTATTCTGCTATTATTTCTGATGGAGCTACAACATTTCCTTTAGATTTACTCATCTTAGCACCATCTTTTAATACCATACCTTGAGTTAATAAGTTTTTGAAAGGCTCTTTAAAGTCTAACATTCCCATAGAGTTAAATGCCTTTACAAAGAATCTTGAATAAAGAAGATGTAATATAGCATGCTCTACTCCACCTATATATTGGTCAACTGGCATCCACTTATTAACTTTTTCTTTACTAAATGGTTCTTCTGTATTTTTAGGATCTATATATCTTAAGTAGTACCAAGAAGAATCTACGAAAGTATCCATAGTATCAGCTTCTCTTCTAGCTGATTTTCCACAACAAGGACAAGTTGCATTCATAAATGTCTTTGAAGTTGTAAGTGGAGATTCACCTTTTCCTGTAAACTCAACATCTGTTGGTAATAATATTGGTAAGTTTTCTTTCTTTTCAGGAACTATACCACAAGTATCACAGTATACTACAGGTATTGGGCATCCCCAATATCTTTGTCTAGAAAGTAACCAGTCTCTTAATCTATAGTTAACTGTTTTCTTTCCTCTTCCCATTTCTTCTATTTTTTCTATTATTGCATCAAATGCCTTTGAAGATTCCATTCCATTGAATTCTTCAGAGTTTATCATTTTATCATYTTCATCTATTACTGTTGTTACTTCTAAGTTATACTTAGATGCAAAGTCAGCATCTCTTTCATCATGTGCTGGAACTGCCATAACCGCACCTGTTCCATAGTCAACTAATACATAGTTAGCTATCCATAAAGGAACTCTTTTGTTAGTTAATGGGTTTATTACATATTTACCTATGAACATTCCTTCTTTTTCAACATCACTTGAAGTTCTTTCAATTTCAGTCATAGTATGCATTTTAGCAACAAATTCTTCTACTTGTGCTTCATATTCAGTACCTTTAACTAATTCTTTAACTAAATCATGTTCTGGAGCAAGTACCATGTAAGAAACTCCATAAACTGTATCTGGTCTAGTTGTAAATACTGTTATAGACTTATCGCTTCCATCTATATCGAAAGATATTTCAGCTCCTGTACTTTTTCCTATCCAGTTTCTTTGCATTGTTTTTACTTTTTCTGGCCAACCATCTAAAGTATCTAAATCTTGAAGTAATTCTTCTGCAAAGTGAGTTGTTTTGAAGTACCATTGTTCTAAATCTTTCTTAACAACTACAGAATCACATCTTTCACATTCTCCTTGAACAACTTGCTCATTAGCAAGAACTGTTTCACAAGATGGACACCAGTTAACAAAAGATTTTTTCTTATATGCTAATCCATTTTCTAAGAACTTTAAGAATATTTCTTGAGTAAATTTATAGTATTCTGGTGTAGAAGTTGCTACTTCTCTATCCCAGTCAAAGCTTAATCCTAATGTTTTAAATTGATTTCTCATATCAGCTATATTTTCCATAGTCCATTTATCTGGATGTATACCATGTTTTATAGCTGCATTTTCAGCTGGTAAACCGAAAGAGTCCCATCCCATTGGATGTAATACATTGTATCCTTGCATTTTTTTGAATCTAGCTACAACATCACCTATAGAATAGTTTCTAACATGCCCCATATGTAATTTTCCTGATGGATAAGGGAACATTTCTAAAGCATAGTATTTTGGTTTTGTTGTGTCTTCTGTATCAGTTTTATACTGATTGTTATCTTCCCAAGTTTTTTGCCATTTAGCTTCAACTTCATTTGGTTTATAAACGTTCATTTAACTTTCCTCCTATGTATTTTTATTAATAAAAAAATCCTCAATCACTAAACATAATGTTTAGGGACGAGGATTGTCTTCGCGGTACCACCCTAATTAGTCTATAATATAGACTCTCTTAGATAGTTTATATGCCAACTACGGCCAAATAGATTTTATCTAGCAAGTTCAAAGATATATTTTACTAGTTCACAGCACCACTAGCTCTCTGAAAAAATATATTCTTTTACTACTCTAGTCTATTTAATAATTTAAAATTTTAATTATAATCTTAACATTATTAAGCTAAGTTGTCAACATCTACATATGGAGCATCTTTCCATAATTTTTCTAAGTTGTAGAAGTCTCTATTTTCTTCGTTGAATATGTGAACCATAACATCACCATAATCAAGTAATACCCAAACTTGAGTATCATATCCTTCTTTTCCTCTAGCTTCTATACCAAGTTTAGTTAATTCATCTTCTACATTATCAGCTATAGCTTTAACTTGTCTTTGAGAAGAAGCTGTTGCTATTACAAAATAATCACATAAGCTAGATACAGCTCCTATATTTAATATAGCTATATCTTTACCTAGTTTATCATCTATTGCATCATATATAACTTTTGTAATATTTTCTACTGTCATATTATTTCCTTCCTTTCCTGATTATAAACATATTTAATTATTATACCATAAATAATAATTAAATAAACCATTGTATTTTATTATATAATATTTTAAATTTCTTTCTTAGTGCTATAATTTTATAAATTTTTATTTTTTATAAGGTAGTTTCTTGCATTTACTGTCCTATTATGGATTAGTTGATTATTATCTATTACAAATTTTATAGTATTATTAAATGAAGTAATTAAAGCTTCATCTAATTTTCCACTATAAGTTAAATCTCTTAATTTATCTACTCCTGGGAAATCTCTATCTTCTTCTATAGAATCTGCTATATAAATTATCTTCTCTATTAAAGTCATATCTTCTTTACCTGTAGTATGATACTTTATTGCATTAATTATGTCTTCATCATCTATTTCTAATTCATATTTAGCTATATATGAACCTATTAAGCTATGAGATAGAGCTAAATTATCTTTTTCTAATTCATCTAAAATTATATTATATTTATCTATATAGTACTTTATCTCTTCTTTATTTAAGTATTTTGCACAATCATGCGTAATACCTGCTATATAAGATTTTTTTGAGTCATATCCATATATTTCACTTAATTTAACTGCACAATTTGCAACATTCAAAGAATGTTTATATCTTTTTTGCGGTAACATTTCTTTTACCTTATTATTAATTAAATCTATATTCATTATTCTGCTCCAGTATTATATAATTTTTTGTTGTATATATATTCTTGAACCATATCTGGTACTAAATATCTTATTGTTTTATTATTATTTAACTGATTTCTTATATATGTAGATGATATATCTAACGATGGTACATATACATTTTCAATATTTGCATTATATTTAACTTTTAGTTCTTCTATCTTTTCATTAGACGTTAACAAACTTATTCCCGGTCGTGTAGCTGCTATAAAGTTTGATAATCTAAAATTTTCTTCTACATCTTTCCATGTTTCTATTTCACAAATAGCATCTGCACCTGTAATAAAATATATTTCAATATTTTTATATTTTTCTTTTAATTCTCTTAATGTATCTATTGTATAAGTCTTTTTTTCTCTTTTAATTTCTATATCTGAAACTATAAAATCATCATTATTATTTGTAGATAAAAGTACCATATTATATCTATGATATTTATCAGTTATACTATCTTTTTTATGTGGAGGATTTCCTGATGGTATAAATAATATTTTATCTAATTTATAATTATCTCTTATGAATTCAGCTGTTGCTAAATGTGCATAATGTATAGGATCAAAAGTTCCCCCCATTATACCGATTTTTATATTATTACATTTCATTTCAAACTCTTCTAGTTTTTTTTTATTAATTGAAAAAGATTCATCAACTATATTGTTAATATTCATAGTTTATCTCCTTTTTTTAATTCTAGTATTATTGTACCATTAATTTTTACTTATTAAATATAATATATTAAATTTTAGTGTATAATCATATTATTATATATATTTAAGGAGACACATAATGGCTGTAATTACTAAAATAGAAGCACAAAAGAAAAATAAAGATAGAGTAAATATCTATATTAATGATGAATTTTTCATGTCGGTATTTACTGAGCTTGTTTATACATTTAATTTAAAAAAGGGTGTTGAAATCGATAAAGATAATTTAAAAGACTTACTTGATAATGATATGTATATTAAAGCTAAAAATAAAGCATTAAATATTTTATCTAAGGCTGATCAATCAGAAAAAAAAATCAAAGAAAAATTATCTTCAGATTTTGAAGATTCTACCATAGAAAAAGTATTACAGTTTTTAAAAAATAATAAATTTATAGATGATAAATTATTAGCTCAAAAAATAGTAAATACTAATGTAAATTTAAATAAATGTGGTAAAAATAAAATAAAGCAAAACCTTTACAATAAAGGAATAGATTCAGAGTCAATATCTGAGGCTATATCTAATATAGATTCTAATATAGAATTTGAAAATGCTCTGCATTTAGCTAAGAAAAGATATGAAAGAATTAAAAATGATGATAAAAGAAAAATATATCAAAAACTATCTCAACATTTAGCTTATAAAGGATTTAGTTATGATATTATAAAATCTGTTTTAAATAAACTTTTAAATTTTGATGAATATGATTATTAAACAATAGGGAGGTTAAAAATGAAATTAGTTGTAGGTATATTAAGTTTTATACTTGGTTTATATAATGCACGACAACTTTACAAACAAGATAGCCTTAAATAAATAAAAGGAGTATTTTATGATAGATTTAGTTTTGTTAGGATGTGGAGGTAATATGCCTATGCCAAATAGGTTTTTATCTTCTTTATTTATAAATTATAAAGGTAGAAAAATACTTATAGACTGTGGTGAAGGAACTCAGGTTTCTATGAGAATGAAAAACTGTGGCTTTAAAACTGTTGACTTAATTTGTATAACTCATCTTCATGGAGACCATGTATATGGTCTTATGGGGCTTTTATCAACTATTGGAAACAGCTCTAGAACTGAAGATTTAACTATAGTTGGGCCTAAAGGTATTTCAGATATGATAAATGCTATGAAAATATTAGTTGAGTATTTACCATATAAAGTAATTGTTATAGAAAATCCCGTAGGTACATTTTCTTTAAACAACGATATTTTGAAAGATGTAGAAATATCAACTACAGAACTAGATCATTCAAGTGAATGTTTAGGTTACAGTTTTTACTTTAAAAGAGCACCTAAATTTAATCCAGAAAAGGCTATAGAAAATAATGTACCAAAAATATTATGGCAAAAACTTCAAAATGGTAAGAATATAGTTTTTGATAATATAAACTATTGCCCTGAAATGGTTTTGGGTGATAATAGAAAAGGTATAAAAATAAGTTTTATAACAGATACAAGACCTATTCTTTCAATACCTGAATTTATTAAAAACAGCGATTTATTTGTATGTGAAGCTATGTACGGAGATGATTTAGATATATCTAAGGCTATGAAAAATAAACATATGACATTTAGAGAAGCTGCTAACTTAGCTAGACTAGGTAATGTCAATAAATTACTTTTAACTCATTTTAGTCCATCTTTAGGTGAACCTAATTTATATAAGAAAAATGCAACAGATGTATTTGAAAATACTATCATAGGAGAAGATAGGCTTAGTATAAGTTTAAATTTTGAAAATTAAATTTTATATTAACTAAAAAACTAAAAAGGATGTAAAATAATTTACATCCTTTTTATTAATCATTTATAATATTTAAAATTATTTGCATACATTCCCTGCTACATTTAATACATCCCATGTTCTAGCAAATGGCGGTGCATAACATAAGTCTAACATACCTAATTGATTAGTTGTTAATTTACCAAATATAGCTGCTGCTATTACATTACATCTTTGAACTGAATCTTTAAACCCAGCAACTTGTCCACCTAATATAACTTTAGTATCAGCATCATAAACAAGTTTTACATATATTTTATTTCTACCTGGATAGTAATTTGTTTGATTAAAATCTGATATAAATTTAGATTTATAGTTTATACCTAACTTTTGAGCCTGTAATTCAGTCATTCCAGTTGAAGCTGCTTCCATATCCATAACTTTTATACAGCTTGACCCTAAAGATCCTTGAAATGAATTATTAGCTCCTGCTAAATTTTCACCAACTATTCTTCCTAATTTATTGGCTCCTGTTGCAAGCGGTACATATGAATCTTGACCTGTTACTATATTTTGTATAGTAGCACAATCTCCAGCTGCATATATATCTTCTACTGATGTTTTACCAAACTCATCAACTATTATTGCTCCATTTGATAACATATCTATACCAGTATCCTTTAAGAATGCAGTATTTGGTCTTACTCCTGTTGCAATTATAACTACATCTGCTTCGTATTCACCTTTATTAGTTATTATTTTTTCTACTTTAGTTTCTCCAACTAATTCAGATACAAGTTCTTCTAGTCTTAAATCTACATTATGTTTTTTTATTTCTTCTTCTAATACATCAGTTATCTCTTTATCAAATACTTGTGCAAGTACTCTTCCTTGAGATTGGAATACCCTAACTTCTTTTCCTAATTGCTTAGCAGCCTCTACTGCTTCAAGACCTATAAATCCAGCTCCTATTATAGCTATCTTTTTATTTTCTTCTTTATTTAATAATTCTTTTACTTTTATTCCATCTTCCATAGTCTTTAATGTTGAAACATTTTCAAGTTTAACATTTTTTATAGGAGGTATTATACTACTTGCTCCTGTTGCTATCATTAACTTATCATAAGAATCTTCAAATTCAACATTAGTTTCTAAGTTTTTAACTACAACCTTTTTAGTCTCAGCATCAACCTTAATAACTTCATGGAATATATTTAAATCTATTCCAGTCTCTCTAAATTTCTCTGGACTTCTAGCTATCATATTATTTGCATCATCAAAGAATCCTCCAACAAAGTATGGAAGACCACAAGCTCCAAATGACACTACATCTGTTTTTTCATATACTACAACCTCATATTCAGGCTTCATTCTTTTTAATTTTGCCGCCGCACTCATTCCTGCAGCAACTGCACCTACTATAATTACTCTCATTATCTATTTTCCTCCCCCTAAAAGTCACATTATTAAAAATATTGTTTAATTTTTATTTATTTTTCTAGCTAATTTTTATATTAACATTTTTTAACTTTAAAATCTATCCGTTTTTATCATAAAAGAAAAAGCATCTGTAAATTTACAGATGCTTAATTTATTATCTAACCGATCTTTTTGTTACTCTTCCTTTTTTAGTAANTTAGCTAATTTTTATATTAACATTTTTTAACTTTAAAATCTATCCGTTTTTATCATAAAAGAAAAAGCATCTGTAAATTTACAGATGCTTAATTTATTATCTAACCGATCTTTTTGTTACTCTTCCTTTTTTAGTAACATTTTCTGATTTAACTTTAGCTTTAGCTTGTTCATGTCCTGGGAATACTATTTGTGGATTTTCTGTATTTCTTTTATATAAAGTAAACTTAGATCCTATAGCTTGAACGAACTCAGCTCTTAAAGCTTCACATATAGCATTAGCAGTTTCTTTAGTCTCAAGACCTGCTGTTTCTAATATTGTTACTTTAACTATCTCTCTTTTTCTTAACATATCATCTAATTGATCTAAAAAGCTTTCAGTAACTCCATCTTTACCTATTTGAGTTGAAGGCTTTAAAGTATTTGCTATTGATCTTAAATATGCTCTTTGCTTACCTTTTAACATTATGTCACCTCATCTATATTAGTTATAGAATTCAAATTCTATTTCGTAAATTTTAACTGTATCTCCATCTTCTATTCCCATTTCTCTTAGCTTATCAAATACACCTTCATTTTCCATAGCTTTTTGGAAATATTGTATAGATTCCATATCATCAAAGTTAACAGAGTACATAATTCTTCTAAGTGATTTTCCAGTTACAACATATACTCCATCTTCTATTTCTACTTGTAAACCTTCATCTTGAACTTCATCAAGTTCTGGTCTAAACATTTCTTCTTCTGAAACTAATTCAATTTCTTCAGCATCTTGTAATAATTCAGATACATATGCTATTACATCATCTACACCTTGACGCGTTGCTGCAGACATTTTAAATACTTTGTATCCTCTATTTTCTAATTCATTTTTGAAATCTTCGAATACACTTTCATCTTCTAATATATCCATTTTATTAGCAACTACTACCTGTGGTCTTGTTGATAATTTTTCGTTGTATAATTTTAATTCATCATTGATTTTATCAAAATCTTCTAAGGCATCTCTACCTTCTAAGCCAGATATATCTACTATATGTATTAAAACTTTAGTTCTTTCAACGTGTCTTAAGAAGTCATGACCTAAACCTATTCCTTCAGCCGCTCCTTCTATAAGTCCTGGTATATCAGCTAGTACAAAGCTATCTCCAAACTTCGTTTGAACAACACCTAAATTAGGAGTTAATGTTGTAAAGTGATAGTTAGCTATCTTTGGTTTAGCTTTAGTTACTACAGATAAGAATGTAGATTTACCTACATTAGGGAATCCTAAAAGACCAACATCTGCAATCATTTTAAGCTCTAATACTACCCATTTTTCTACACCATCACTACCTGATCTAGCGAAGGCAGGAGCTTGTCTAACTGCATTGGCAAAGTGTTGGTTTCCTTTTCCACCTCTACCACCTTTAGCAACTACAGCTCTATCTCCTTCTTCTTTTAAATCTGCTATAACAAGACCTGTAGCTTCATCTCTTATTATTGTTCCTGGAGGAACTTTAAGGATTAAATCCTCTCCGTTTCTTCCTGCTTTTCTTTTTTTGCTACCATCTTCACCATGTTCTGCTACGTATTTTCTTTGATATTTAAAGTCCATTAACGTTCTTAGACCTAAATCAACCTCAAATATAACACTAGCTCCGTTTCCACCGTCTCCACCATCTGGACCACCAGCTGGAACATATTTTTCTCTTCTAAATGATACCGCACCATTTCCGCCATTTCCTGATTTAACAAAAATTCTAGCTTTATCTATAAACAAATTAATCACCTACTTGGTTAAACTTTTTATTTATTTTCTCCAAAATAGATATATAACATTCTATAAATATCTATTTACAAGAAAAAGGAGTGTATTAACACTCCTTTTATTTAGCATTACTCAGCTATTGATACTGGGTATACACTAACTTTCTTTCTTTTCTTATCTTTTCTTTCGAATTTAACAGCACCGTCAACTAATGCGAATAAAGTGTCATCTCCACCTTTACCTACGTTAGTTCCTGGATGTATCTTAGTACCTCTTTGTCTTACTATTATACTACCAGCAGTTACTACTTGTCCGTCAAATCTCTTAACACCTAATCTCTTAGATATAGAATCTCTACCGTTTTTAGAAGACCCTACCCCTTTCTTAGATGCAAGTAACTGTAAGTTCATGTTTAACATTTGGAGTCACCCCCTACTTTTTTAAGATTTTTATGTTTTTGGGATATTCCCTTTTAATTCCTTCAATAGCTAATTGAAAATGATCTAGTAGTAATTTAGAATCTTCTAGATAAGCATCTTTAACAATGCATTCTATATGACCTTCTTTACCTATTACTTTATCAAATTCAACCTTCACCAGCTTGTCTAACGAGTTAATCACTGCAATAGCATTAGATGTAACTGCTGAACATACTATATCATAGCCTATTTCAGCATAATCTGCATGTCCTTTTAGACAAAAGCCTTTTATTGAAAAGTCATCATTGTAATAATATTTAACTTTTATCATTACTTAACCAATAATTAAGCGTTTATCTTTTCGATAACTATCTTAGTGTATGGTTGACGATGTCCTTGCTTTCTTCTGTAGTCTTTCTTAGCTTTGTACTTGAAAACTATAACTTTCTTAGCTTTACCTTGTTCAACAACTTTTGCTTGAACAGAAGCACCTTCAACTGTAGGAGCTCCAACTACTAACTCACCATCTTTAGTGCAAGCTAATACTTCGTTTAAAGTAACAACATCACCTGCGTTAGCTTCTAACTTTTCAACGAATAATACATCACCTTCAGCAACTTTATATTGCTTTCCACCTGTTTTAACTATAGCGTACATTAAATACACCTCCTCGGTCTCAAAACTCGCCATATAGGTACTTCACTTAAGAAGTTTTAAACCTTTTCTGTGCGGCATTACAGTTATTAATATTACTATAATCTTTGTTTTCTGTCAACTAGCTATTGTAAATTATATTTATTTTTTCATAATTTATTTTATTATTTACACTTAATTGTATTTTAATCTCATATTTTTGACTTATTTTTTGTATTATATCCATAAAATTCATTTTTATAATGCTTAAAGTATCATTATTTAACTCTATTGTTATATCTTTATATGATGTATGAGTATTTATTCTTATTATTTCTTTTTCTATATTATCTAAAATAGAATTAATAGATTTTACTAAAGCTCTACCTTCACAAGCATCACATTCTTTTAAATAATATTTATCTATAGAATCTCTTTCTCTTCTTCTTGCTACTTCTACTAGTCCCAATCTAGTCATTCCTAATACTTCAGTTTTTCTTTTATCTTTTTTTAATTCCTCATTAAGAATATTTATTATCTCTTGCTTATATTTTGCTTTATGCATATCAATAAAATCTATTATAATTATTCCGCCAATGTCTCTTAATTTAAGCTGACGGCATACCTCTTTAGCTGCTTCCACATTAGTTTTATATACAGTTTCTTCTAGATTTAAATTTCCTGTAAACTTACCTGTATTTACATCAATTACAGTAAGAGCCTCTGTTTTATCTATTATTAAATATCCTCCACTCTTTAACCATACTTTTTTATTTAAAGCTTTCTCTATTTGACCTTCAACTCTATATAAATCAAATATATCTTTATCTTCATCTAATATTAATTTATCTATGTACTCTTTATTTATAGATTTTAATATATATTTTAATTCATTATATTTATTTAAATCATTTGTAACTATCTTTTCTACTTCATCATTAATATTATCCTTGATATATTTAGAAGAAAAATCTAACTCTTTATATAAAAGTTTAGGACCTATACCTAATTTGTATTCTTTAAGTATCTCTTCATATTTATTTTTTAACTCTTTTATATCAGCTTCTAATTCTTCTTTACTACATCCTGTAGCCTCTGTTCTTATTATAAATCCGTTAGAACCTTCACTTACACTTTTCGTAATCTTTTTTAATCTAAATCTTTCTTTTTCATCAATTATCTTATTAGATATTGTTATTCTATCGTTATTTGGAATATAAACTAAATATCTACCAGCTAAACTTATTTCAGTGTTTAGTTTAGCACCTTTAGTTCCTACTTCTTCTTTATTTACTTGAACTAATATTTCTTGACCAGCTTTTATATTATTTTCTTTACTTAATTGTAAATATGCTAATTTTTCAAATCCTACATCTACAAAACAAGCTTGTATTCCAGGGATTACTTTTTTTACTAATCCTCTATATATATTAGAAACTTTTTTAGTATTTTTATTATCTTCAATTAGTATTTCAGTTAATTTATCATCTTCTAGTATAGCTGTCTTTTGAGATGACACTAAGCACTCAATTATTATCTTTTTCATTTATATCTCCTTAAGTCACTTAATTTCTACATATTTATTATATAAAAAAAAAGGTGGTTTAAACCACCTTTTTTTACATAGGAGATACTAATTGACCATCCTCTAATTTATATAAATCTCTTCTTAATATATCTACATCTAATGGATCCATATCTAATTCTAATAAATCTAATATTTTAGGTATAAATATATTTGTATTTAAGTTAGCCTTAGAACCAGTAGCTATAGTTGATTCTAAAGTTAAAACATTATCTTGTACATCTAATAAGTCAAAATTCTTAATCATAGGTCTTATATCAGATTCTACAATTTTTCCTTTTTTATTTTTCTTAGTTATCATTATCTCATCTTGAGCCATGAATTCTAATATTTTACCTTTTACATATTCTTTAGTTAATGTTTTTTCTGTTTCTATTGTAAATAAGTATTCACCATACTCTATAGTAGATGCTAAAGATGGCTCTTGCTTATCTATTTCCATAGCTTTTATAAATTTTATACCTTCTGGTAATTGCTCATTCATTCTAGTTAAATATTCTTCTACACTTAAATCTTCTTCTATTTCAACGTCAACATATTCTCCTTGACTTTCTGTCCCAAGAGCTAAAGCATTTCCATAACTTATCTTAGGATGTGGGTTAAACCCTTGAGAATGAACTAAAGCTATTTCAGCTCTTCTAAAAGCTCTTTGTAATAACTGTTGTAAATCTAAGTGAGATATATAAATCATATCTCCTTCTTTATTAAATTTAGTTCTTATTATTTTCATAATTAACACATACCCCTTCCTATATCATTTGCATTTATACCACATGCATTACACTTATGTCTACAATCTGGAGTAACTGTGTCAGCCTTAGCTTTTTCATTTTCTCTTATTAAGAATTTCTTGCTAACTCCTACATCTATATGATCCCATGGGAATACTTCTTCATAATTTCTTTCTCTATGTGCATAGAAATCTATTGAAAGATTATTTTTTTCCATAGCTTCCATCCAAATATCTAAGTTGAAGTATTCTGACCATCCGTCAAATTTAGCTCCTGCCTTAAATGCATCATATATAACTTTACCTATTCTTCTATCACCTCTAGCTATTACAGCTTCCATTAAACTAGTTTTAGAGTCATGGTAGTTATATTTTATATCTTTGTTCTTTAATTTTTTAACTAAATATCTTTGTTTTTCAACAACCTCTTCAGTTGTATCTTGTCCATGCCATTGGAATGGTGTAAATGGCTTTGGTACAAATGTTGATGTACTTACTGTAACACCAAAACTTCTTTTTAGCTTACCATTATGAACATCTCTATAAGTATCTATTACATCATATGCAAGGTTTGCAATACCATCTAAGTCATCATAAGTTTCTGTTGGTAAACCTATCATGAAGTATAGCTTTACACTATTCCATCCCATCTCAAATGCTTTTCTAGTTGCATTTTTTAAATCTTCTTCACTTATACCTTTATTTATAACATCTCTCATTCTTTGAGTTCCAGCTTCTGGAGCAAAAGTTAATCCTGATTTTCTAACTTGTTGTATTTTTTCTGCTATCTCCATAGAGAAGTTATCTAATCTAAGAGATGGTAATGATATTCCTATATTTTTAGATGAATACTCATCAACTAAGTAATCAGTTAACTCTGATAAATTAGAGTAATCACTTGTACTTAATGATGATAAAGATATTTCATCATAACCAGTACTCTTTATTAATTTTTCTACTATTTCTTTTAATCTATCTACACTTTTTTCTCTTATAGGTCTATATATCATACCTGCTTGACAGAATCTACAACCTCTTGTACATCCTCTAAATAGTTCAAGTACAACTCTGTTATGAACAGTTTCTATAAATGGAACTATTAATTTTTCTGGATATGGTACATTTTCAACATCCTTTATTATTCTTTTACGAGGTTTAGCTGGTATATTTTCTCTATTTGGTACAACTTCTTTAACTGTGTTATCTTCGTTGTACATAACATCATAGAAGCTTGGTATATAAACACCTTCTATTGAAGATATTTGATATAAGAAGTCTTCTCTAGTAGTTTTATTTTTCTTCCATTCTTTATAAGCATTTAATATTTCTAAGTTTACTTCTTCACCTTCACCTAAAACAGCTATATCGACAAAGTCAGCTATAGGCTCTACATTATATGCACATGGACCACCAACTATTATAAATGGATCGTCTAATTTTCTTTCCGTTCTAAGTACAGGTACATTTGCTAAATCTAGCATATTTAATATATTTGTATATGAAAGTTCATATTGAAGAGTAAATGCTATAAAGTCAAAGTTTGTTATAGATTGCCTAGACTCTAAAGCAAATAATGGTATATTTCTTTCTCTCATCATTTGTTCCATATCAACAGCAGGTGCATATACCCTCTCACAGAATATATCTTCATCTCTGTTTATTACATCGTATAGTATATGACTACCTAAGTGACTCATACCTACTTCGTATAGGTCTGGGAAACATTGAGCATATCTTATTAAATTTTCATTTGTCGTATCCTTATGTATTGAATTTATTTCATTTCCAAGATACCTAGCAGGCTTTTCAACCTTCTTTAATATTCTCTTTAAGTCTACCTTATTCATGTATCTTAAAACCTCCGATAAGCTTTTTATTTTAAAATATAAGTACTATTATACACGATATGATATTATGTATCAAAACTTTATTATTTATTATCATATAGTTTTTCCAAATTAGGTTTATATAAACTAAAATATACTTTTAAATATTTATTATAATTT
>NZ_CP048741.1:443918-462527 GCF_018336475.1 Romboutsia sp. 13368 | reverse complement strand
GTATCAAAACTTTATTATTTATTATCATATAGTTTTTCCAAATTAGGTTTATATAAACTAAAATATACTTTTAAATATTTATTATAATTTAGTTTAATAGTCCTATTAAAATACATAATTTACTATTCTATATTTTGTTTAAAAATGTATCCTATGGGTATAATTTAAAAATGATATAGTTAATTTTTAGGAGGATTTATTATGAGTAATGTGTTTGAAGTAAAAAAAGATATTTACTTTGCAGGTGTTGTTGATAAAGATTTAGAAGTCTTTGATATAATAATGGAAACTGAATTCGGTACAACATACAATTCTTATATAATAAAGGATGAAAAAACTGTTTTATTTGATACAGTAAAACCAAATTTTAAAGATGAATTTTTAAATAATATATCTCAAATCACTGATGTTAAAGATATAGATTACGTAGTAATACATCATACTGAGCCTGACCATGCTGGTAGCTTAAAATATATATTAGATTTAAATCCAAACATAGAAGTATTCTGTACAAAAGCAGCTAAAATGTACTTAGATGAACAAATAAATAGACCATTTAAATGTCATGTTATAAAAGATGGTGAAGTTTTAAATATAGGTAAAAGAAATATTAAATTTATAACTGCTCCTTTCTTACACTGGGCAGATACTATGTTTACTTATGTTGAAGAAGATAAAACATTATTTACTTGCGATGCATTTGGTTGTCACTTTGCACATGTTGATGCTGATATGGTTGAAAGCGAAGATTATTTAAAATCAGCTAAACACTACTATGATTGTATAGTTAAGCCTTTTGCTAAACATGTATTAAATGCTATAAATAAAGTTGTTGAATTAGAATTAGACTTTGATACTATATTAACTTCTCACGGTCCAATGCTTACTAAGGATCCTATGGCTCAAGTAAAAAGATACTTAGATTGGTCTACTGAAGTAATGAATACTACTAACCAAAATCAAGTTGCTATATTCTATTTATCTGCATATACTAATACATTAGTTATGGCTAAAAATATAGAAAAAGGATTACTTGAAGAAGGAGCTAAGGTTACTTTATACGACTTAGAAACTATGAGCTTAAAAGAAATGCATGATGCAGTAGTTATGTCTAAAGTAATATTATTAGGATCTCCAACAATAAACAAAACTATGGTTAAGCCTATGTGGGATTTATTCTCTGTTATAGACCCTATGGCCAACGTAGGAAAAATAGGTGGAGTATTTGGTTCTTATGGTTGGAGTGGTGAAGGTATTACTATGGCTGAGAATTTAATAAAAGCTATGGCTTTCAAAATGCCAGTACCTACTATGAAAAAGAAATTCTTCCCTTCTGAAGAAACTTATCAAGAATGCGTAAACTTTGGTAAAGAATTTGCTAAATTAGTAAAATAATATATAAAAAAGGAACYATATTATAATNNCTCTTTTTAATTAAATATAAAAAATTTAATTTATATTTAACTAAACTCTTTGACTAGTAGTTTTTCTAACCTCTCGCCAAGAAAGTTCTCCCCTATTTAATGCATTAATAAAAATTTCAGCTGATGCTAAATTTGTAGCTATTGGTACATGATATACATCACATAATCTTATAAGAGCTTGTATATCTGGTTCATGTGCTTGAGCTGTATGTGGATCTCTTAAAAATATAACTAAGTCTATATCCTGAGAAACTATTAAAGAACCTATTTGTTGATCTCCACCTAATGGCCCAGATGCAAGTCTATTTATATTTAGTGAGGTTTCATCCATTATTCTCTTCCCTGTAGTCCCTGTAGCATATACTCCATATTTTTGTAATATTCTTTCATATGCTATACAAAAACCTATCATTGTATCTTTCATTTCATCGTGTGCTATTAATGCTATATTCATATTCCCCTCCAAAATTAAAAGTTTATTTTTTTCCTTCTCATTCCAACATTTAATACTAATCCTAAGTTTGCTAATGATGTAAGTAATGAACTACCTCCATAACTTATAAAAGGAAGTGTTACTCCTGTTACAGGTATTACAGCTACGGTCATACCAATATTTTGAATTATTTGATAAGTAAACATACTCATAACACCAACAATTATAAGCGTTCCATAGAAGTCTTTCGCCTCTCGTGCAAGTATTATCATTCTAAGTAAGAATAATGCGTAAAGTAATATTACAATACCCATTCCAATAGCACCTAATTCTTCACCTATAACAGCATATATAAAATCACTTTCTTGTACAGGTAAAAATCCTTCTTGATTTTGAGTTCCATTATAAAGACCTTTACCTGTTAAGCCTCCAGATCCTATAGCTATTAAAGATTGCATAACTTGATAATTACCTTTTAATGTTGGATCATCAGGATTTAAGAATGCCTCTATCCTTTGCTTTTGATGAGGCGCCATCATCATATACATTATAGGTAAAGATACTACAGCTATTATTGCAACCCTTTTTATAAGCTTAATACTAAGACCTGCTGTAAATAACATACCTAATATTATACAACAAAAAACTATAGCAGTTCCTAAGTCTGGCTGTGCAAATAATAACCCTATAAAAGGTAGCGCATAAATAACTACTGGTACTATCTCCTTTAAAGTATTTAACTTACCTTTTTTAGATTCTACTATCTTAGCATAACTCAATACAAATGTAAATTTTACAATTTCAGATGTTTGAAAATCTAAAGGACCTAAATTTAGCCAAGATCTAGCTCCTCCTCTTTCTGCACCTATCCCAGGTATTAAAACAACTACCAATAATACTAAACTGATAATATACAATCCTTTATAATACTTCCCTAAAAAATTGTAATCAAATAACAATATTCCAATTAACATTAATACTCCTAAACCAAAAGATAAGCCTTGCTTATAAAGTTGAAAATAGTTTCCAGTTTCATTTGCATGAGTAGCGCTACTTAACATCAACAACCCAAAAGAAAATATACAAAGAACTATAATTATAAGTTTCCAATCTAGTTGTTTTATTAATTTAGCCATTGCTTTTCGTTCAGCCATATTTTCACCGTCTTTCTAAAACAATAAAAAGATAAAGGGGGATTACAGTCCCCCCCTTCATTTTTACATTTTTCTCTCTTTTAAACTTCTTAGCGGTATATTTGCAACTAATGCAGATACCGGCATATCATCATTTTCTCCTCTAGCCTTAGACATTTTTATTTCTAGGCCATCTTCTTCTATCTCAGCATAATTAGCTATAACTTTAAGAATGTCTGTTTTTATCATGTCTAGAAGTTTAGGAGAACAATCTACTCTATCATGTACTAAAACCAATTTTAATCTTTCTTTTGCTACAGATTTACTAGTCTTAGATTCGTTAGAAAAAACTTTAAATAAATCTAACATAGATATATCCCCCTTTACTATTTAGCAATACCTAATATTTTCTTTATTTTAGAAAATATATTAGTTTCTTCATCTAATACTAACATAGGTATTTCATCACCTAATATTCTTCTCGATATATTTTTATATGCTTGTCCTGCTAGCGATTTACTATCAAGTATAGCAGGCTCTCCTTTATTAGTAGAAACAATTATACTTTCATCATCAGGAACTAGTCCTAATAATTTTATAGCTAATATTTCTATGATATCTTCCTTATTCATCATATCTCCACGCTTTACCATATCGTGGCGTATTCTATTTATAACTAATCTTATATCCTTTATTTCATTAGCTTCTAATAATCCTATTATTCTATCAGCATCTCTAACTGCAGATACCTCTGGATTAGTAACAACTATAGCTCTATCAGCACCTGCTATAGCATTTTTGAAACCTTGCTCGATTCCTGCTGGACAATCTATTAATATATAATCAAAAGATTCTCTAAGTTTAGCACATAATTCCTGCATTTGTTCAACTGTAACTGCATTTTTATCTCTAGTTTGAGCTGCAGGTAATAGATATAAGTTTTCAAATCTTTTATCTTTTATTAAAGCTTGTTTAAGTCTGCATGTTCCTTCAACAACATCAACTATATCATATACTATTCTGTTTTCAAGTCCCATAACTACGTCTAAGTTTCTAAGACCTATATCTGCATCTACTATAACTGTTTTTTTATTTTCTAAGCTTAGTGCAGTTCCTAAGTTAGCTGCGGTAGTAGTCTTTCCAACTCCACCTTTACCTGATGTTATAACTATAACTTCACTCATAACACTACCCCCTGTCTAATTAATACTTTATTATTTTATTGTTTTGGGTAAGTAATTTTCTACAACCATTGTTCCATTACTTACAAAAGCTATTTCTGGTCCATTTTGCTTATTATTTTCATAAGTTTCATCGTCTGGTGCTTCAGCAATATTTTTAGCTATCTGTAATACTTTAGGATTTAGATTTCCTGCTACTGCATATGCATTTTCATTTCCATTTGCTCCAGCATGAATAAATCCTAAAACAGAACCCATAACTATTACATTTCCATTTGCTACTACTCTAGCACCTGAACTTACATCCCCCATCACTACAACATTACAAGTAGAACTTACTTGAGAGCCTGATTTCATATCTGTCATTACAATTATATCTCCATCAAACTCTATGTTTTCGCCTGACCTTAGATTGTTTACATATTTAGTTTGAAAACTTGTAGATTTTTTTATATTGGCTTCTTCAATAAACTCAACATCAAATCTTGATGATATATCATCTTTTAACATCATAATCTGTATATCAGTTAAATAATCACAGTTTATAGAACAAATTTTAGCCCCATTAAAAAAACCAATAGATGCCTCTAACTTATTTATTATACTACTTTTTATTTCATCAAAAGTTGCCTTACTTTTGATGTTTACAATTATACCTTTTTTACTACCTTTAAATTCTACTAGTTCACTAGTTGTAAATTCATTCAAAGACATAACAACCTCCAGAATGATATATCATTTTTATATATTCTTTAAAAAGTCTCTAATTCCTTTTTATTTTTTCATTTGTGATACAAAGTTTATGTTTTCTTCTTTTATTATATCAGTATTTTCATCACTTTTATTATCTTTTTCAACTTTATTCTTAGCTAAATCAAAATATGATCCTAATACTTCTCTAATAAGTAACATTGCATTACTACTACTTTCCCCTTGTGGTATCATTGCAACTACTGCAATTTCCGGATCATCTGCTGGTGCAAGAGCTACAGACCAAGAAAACGACTTGTAACTTTCTTTAAAAGAATCTATTGTGTCATCAGTTATATTAGGATTTAATTCTTTTATTGCTTTTCTTAAATATGATGAATTTACTTTATCAGTATCTTCTAATTTAACATTAACACCATCTTCTAGTTCTTCTTCTAAAGACTTTCTTTCTTCTTCTTCTAAATCTTTTCTTTTTAATTCTTCTTTTATTTCATTTATTCTTTCTATAGTTAACTCTTCTTCTCTTTCTTTCTTAAGCTTTTCAGCAAGATTAACAGCTTCCTCTGTAGAAACTCCATAAGATGCCATATGACTCTTTAAGTATTCAACTTCATTGTCTGTAGGTATCTTACCACTTTTTTCTGCCGTACCAGTTTTAGCTGCTACGCTTATTGGGTAATTAGGTCCAAATATACCTTTAGCTGAACCTTCTGTACAAACTCTTTTCATACCTTCAATTAAATCTTTTAGCTTTTCTTTATCATTAAAGTCTATTTCTTCTACTTTATTTTCATCTATTTCTACAGAATCATAATCACTTGAAATAACCCTATCTACTACAGATAGTTCTAGAAGTTTTCCTCCATTACCTATAGCAGCAACATATCTTGCCATTTGAGCAGGTGTATATTGATTTTCTCCTTGGCCTATTGAAATATTAAAAGTATCAGCTGTACTCCACTTAGCAAAATTTAAATAACTAAATACAATATTATCTGCTAAGGTTTCTACTCTATCTTCTTTAACTTTCATATTAGTAAGTCTTTCCATAGCCTCAACTCTACCTACCGTTTTGGTTTCATCTGCCCAAGATACTATTTCGTCTATTCTTTTTTCATATTCATCAGGATTTTTAGATTTAGTTATATCTGTAAAATCATTTGCCATTTCCTTTGTAAGGTAGCTCCTTAATAAAGCCTTTGTCGATTTAAGTTTAGATTCCATATTAGGAACACTACCTTTTCTTTCATCTATTTCTTCATTTAAACCTGTATACTCATCAAGTCCAAACTTCTTAGCATATTCAATTATACCTTTAGCTCCAACCTTAACATCTGGATCTTTACCTCCTGTATAATTTTTACCTGAACCTATAGTATAGAAATATATATTACAAGATTCTTGTATTGCTTTATATAAATCTGTATATCCATGATTACTTCTAGATTTATGCCATATTAAGTCTGCAAATGGTCTACTTTTAGGTCCACCTAATCTAATTACTCCAGTATCTTGTATTGCATAATTAGGACTTAAACCTTGGTCTATAGCCGCCATTCCAGTTACCATTTTGAATGTAGATCCTGGTTGGAATACCCCTTGCGTAGCTAAGTTAACTTGAGGATTAGCAGCTAAAACATCATTTTTATTTTTAGGCTGTAAATCTTCGTAATCCTCATAAGAAATTCCATTAACAAATTTATTTGGATCATAATTAGGATAACTCGCCATAGATAAAACATCTCCTGTCTTAACATCTATAGCTATAACTGCACCTGATTCAGCATTTTTAGCTGGACTTGAAAAAGTTTTATCTCCATATTTACTCTTATACGTTCCTCCAACTTTAAGTGCTTGTAATACTCCTTTTAGTGCATTTTCTGTATCTTCCTGCAAATCTTTATCTATACTAAGATATACTGTATCTCCTGACTCTGGCTCTGATACATCTAACTCCTTAGTTATTCTTCCTAATGCATCAACTTGTACTCTTTTATATCCATCAATTCCACGAAGTTGTTCCTCATAGCTGTTTTCTATACCTGATATACCTACAGTATCTCCTTTAGAATAAGTTTTTCCTTCTTCTCTATTAAGGTACTCTTCTTCCTGTCCAGATGGCATTTTTCCCATATGACCTATTATATGAGATGCCAGAGTTGTATTAGGATAATACCTAACTGGTTCTACTGCTACTGATACTCCAGGTAAATTTATAGCACTTTCTTCAAGCTGAGATATAGTATTTTCACTTATATCTTTAGCTATAGTAACTGGGTTATACTGAGAATATCCTTGAGACTTTATAAGATCTCTTACTACTAATATTTTTCTTGCTTCTAAATCACTTAATTTTTTATCAATTTGATAACTTTTGCTATTTCTTATTTCATTAAAAGCCTTTTTTGCAGTTATGTTAGTATCTTTTATATTATAACTTTCTAACCAGTCTTGTTTATTTTTTTCTTCTGTAAATAACCATTTACTAACTAGAATAGGAGGATAATATGCATTTTCATTTAATTTTTTTTGCAGTTTACTTGGTTCTAAATTTCTATCATCCTCAGATAGTGTCCCTTCAGATATTAACTTATCAACTAAATAATAAAAACTTTCTTTAGCATCTAATTCCTGAGGTATTTCATTATTTTCTTTATATTCTCTTATATTTTTATCAAATGTATAGTAATACTTTCCCTTTTCTATGTATATAGGAAACTCATCTACATATTCTTCTTTATTTTTTTCTAATAAATTTATCAATCTTAAACATATATCATTTGCCATAGAGTTTCCATTTGAGTCTGTTTTTTTTATTCCATCACCAGATACTTGAACCGTAAATAAGTTTTTATTTCCTGCAAGTAATCTTCCATATCTATCTCTAATTTCACCTCTAGGTGCTTTAATTACAAGCTCCTTATATGTTTTATTTTCAGCTAATTCAGTATAATGCTCGTACTTAAAGGTTGTTATATATAATATTTTTGCAAATATAAAAACAAATGCTATAATTATAAGATTTCTTATTATAGATAATCTATCTACTTTTTTCTTATCTTCCATTAAATCACCAACTAATCTTCTTTAAGTTTCAATATGGATGCTTTAAATATGTTATATAATAATATACTTAAGGTTGAATTAATCAAAGGTAGTATTAATATACCTCTCATAAGTAATTTTAATATACCATAAGTATTATAAACAGCCATTACAGTAACCATATTTACTACAGAGTTAAATAAACTTGTAATAAAAACTAATGCAAAGATAGTAATGTTGCTTTCTTTGTATATTTCATTTTTTAACAAGCTTATTCCGTATCCTACTGTAAATAAAATTAATGCATTAACACCAAATATTCCACCTACAGCTATATCTTTTACAATGCCTATTATAGCACCTATTATACTCGCCTCTGTTTTATCCAAGTAAAGTGATATTATAGTAATGTAAATTATAATTAAATTAAAACTTACATCAAATATGTCTATATAATTAGTAATACTCATTTCAACTATTACTAGTAAAATTCCTAAAAGACAAAGTAAAACCTTTTTCATAATTAAAATCACCTTTACCCTATATTCCTTGGTTCAATAACAACTACATCATCTATATTTTTAAAGTTTACATACGGTTTAACTACCACAAACTTCATAGATTTATTTTTGTCATCTATAACTTTATCAACTTCTCCTATAGGTATATCTTTAGGATACAGACCTAATCCAGATGTTGTTAATACATCTCCAGGCAATACATTATATGAACTATCAAACATATACCCATATAAATATCCTTTATTTTTATAATTTTCCTTATCTTCAAGTGTAGAGTTTTGTGTTATAACTCCCTTAAGTTTGGAATTTTTTAATAATTTAAAGCTTACAGATGATTTTGTATCTAACAATGATATAGCCTTACTATAGTTTTCTGATACCTCATATACTACACCTATTAAACCATTTCCATTAATAACTATACTGTCTTCTTTTACCCCTTGATTTTTACCTGCACCTATGACAAGTGACTCATACCAATTACCATCACTTTTTCCAACAACACTTGTCGAAATAGCTTTAGCTTGGTATTTTTCATCTATATAATTTAAAGATTTTTTTAAACTTTCAAGAGATTGAACTTCATCTAATTGACTATTTAAAGCAATTATCTCTTCTTTTAGTTTCTGATTTTCCTCTTGTAAGCTATTAACCTTTTTAGAATTATCTTTATAATTTATTATGTCTTTAAAACTATCTTTTAAGAACATAAATCCACTATTTAAATTTTTACCTATAGGCTCTATTATATCCAAAACAACTTGTCCCCCTATAGGGTTACTACCTGAATATTTTCCTATAGATATTCCCACAATTCCAATTAAAGTGATAGCAACTACACTTGTTGCTACCACTTTAAAATTAATCTTTTTTTCTTTTTTATTCTTATCGAATCTCAAAGATATCACCAACTTTTAATTACTTTCTAGCATTCATCATTAATACTTTTTCAAATATTTCTTGATCTTCAACTGATTTACCAGTTCCTAATGCAACACAATCTAGCGGATTTTCAGCTATTTGAACTGGCATTCCTGTTTCTTGCTTAACTAGCTTATCTAATCCTCTAAGTAATGCTCCTCCTCCAGTTAACATTATTCCATTTTCCATTATATCTGATGCTAATTCTGGTGGTGTCTTTTCTAAAGTTGATTTTATTGCATCTACAATAGAATTTATAGGTTCTCTTAAAGCATCTCTTACTTCTGTTGAACTTATTTCTATAGTCTTAGGTAATCCTGATATTAAATCTCTACCTCTTATTTGCATATTATGTTCTTGATCATCTTTAAATGCAGATCCTATGCTTATCTTTACATCTTCTGCTGTTCTTTCACCTATAGCTAAGCTATATTCTTTTTTAACATAGCTAACTATTGATTCATCAAATTCATCTCCACCGATTCTTATTGATTTAGCTGTAACTATACCACCTAAAGATATTATAGCTATTTCAGTAGTACCTCCACCGATATCTACAACCATATTTCCTTCTGGCTCTTCTACTCTAAGTCCTGCACCTATAGCTGCTGCCATCGGCTCTTCTATAAGGTATGCATCTCTTGCTCCAGCTGTTCTTGCAGCTTCTTCTATAGCTCTTTTTTCTACTTCTGTTACTCCATAAGGAACACATATAGCTATTCTTGGTGTTACAACACCTTTTTTAGCTGCTGCTTTTTGTATAAAGTATCTAAGCATAGATTCTGTAACATCAAAATCAGCTATAACTCCATCTTTCATAGGTCTTATAGCTACTATATTACCAGGTGTTCTACCTATCATTCTCTTTGCTTCCTCACCAACTGCTAAAACTTCTTTGCTATCGTCTCTTATTGCAACAACAGATGGCTCTCTTACTACTATTCCTTGTCCCTTTATGTAAACTAAAGTATTAGCTGTTCCTAAATCTATCCCCATGTCCTTTGTCATTTTTTTTAATCCAAACATAGACATTAATCCCTTTTTCTCTTTTTTTTCTTTTTTCTCTTTACTCATAATTATGCTCCTTCCTATTTCGCAAGTCAAATTATCATATTTTCTTTAAAACTAAAGTATACTCCATCACCAATTATTATATGGTCTATAACCTCTATTCCTATTATCTCTCCACAATTAATAAGCCTGTTAGTTATATTTTTATCCTCTATAGAAGGTTCTATAGTCCCAGATGGATGATTGTGTATTAATATAATTTTATTTGCACTTCTCTTTATCGCTTCTATAAAAACTTCTCTTGGATGTACTAATGATGAATTTAATGTTCCAACAGACACATCCACATCAGTTATTATTTCATTTTTTGTATTTAAAAGAACTACCTTAAAAATTTCCTTTTTTAGGTATCTTAAATTATCCATATAATACTTATATATATCCCAAGGATTTTTAACCTTATATTTAATAGGTTTAAAACTTGCAACTCTTCTACCTAACTCCAACGAAGCCTTAATCATAGTTGCTTTTGTTTGTCCTACACCATCTATTTCACATAACTCTTCAATAGTTATATCTTGTAGGTACCTTATTCCTTGAGAATCTTTATTTATAATGTAATTTGCTAACTCAATTACATTTTTTTGCTTAGTTCCGGTTCTAAGAATAATAGCTAATAACTCTGCATTAGATAAACTCTTTTCTCCTTGTAAAAGCATTTTTTCTCTAGGTCTTTCTTCTAATGCCATACTCTTTACTGTCATATTTGCATTAAAAGTTTTATTCAGATAAATCGCCCTCCGCAAAAAGATTTATATTAAAGTGTTTTTTTAGTAAATCACTAAGTTTAGATATAGGTAATCCTACTATATTAAAATAGTCACCTTGAATTTCCTCTACTAATAGAGCTCCATATCCTTGTATTCCATAAGCTCCTGCTTTATCCAAAGATTCTTTAGTTTTTATATAATCATTTATATCATCTTCAGATAAATTTTTAAATTTAACATTACTAATAACATAATCTATTATCTTTTTATTGTTTTCTAAATTTATTAGGCTGATCCCAGTTATAACTTGATGTGTTTTACCTGATAAGTTTGTTATCATAGCTCTAGCTTCTTCTTCATCCTTAGGTTTGCCTAATACAGTATTATCTAGTACAACAATAGTATCTGCACTTATAACTAAATCACTTTTTCGTTTTGATGCTATATCTGTACCCTTTTCAAATGCAAGCCTCATTACCATCTGACAAGGAGACTCACCTTCTAATACTAATTCATCTATAGAACTTGATATTATATCAAATTTGACATTAGTATTTTCTAGAATTTCTCTTCTTCTAGGAGAGGCTGATGCCAATATTATATTCATTCATTCACCTCTTTACAGTACTTAGAATTTGTACTTATTAAGTCTATCATTATATTGTAAAAATTTCAACACAAATGTCGAACGTTTTATATATAGTATATATCTAATTTCCAATAAAAGTTAGTTACATTTTAGTAATATTTTTTATATTATAAACAATAAAATAAAGGTATGAAAATTCATACCTTTATTCTATCCATATTATATAGTTTTAATAGCTTTTTTAGGACATTTTTGCATGCATAGATGACATCCAACACATTTAGATTCATCAACAATATGCTTTTCTTTTAGCTCTCCTTCTATTGCATCGAATTTACATTGTTTTTTACAAATTGTACATCCAACACAAAGTCCTTGTTCTATACTAACCTTTTGTTTTTTACTAAAATCGCCTTTTATTACTTTAGTAGGGCACTTTCTTACACATGCCATACATTCAACACATTTATCATAGTTTATCTTAGCTATTTTATTTTCAAATTCAATAGCTCCAAACGGACAAGCCTTTTGGCATAAACCACATCCTATACATCCCACACTACATTTCTCTTTTACTATTTTTCCGAAATCTTTACTACTACACTCAACCACTACCTCTTTACTAGCTGGTTTTTTGCCTATTATAGATTTTGGACAAACTTCTATGCACTTCCCACACATTACACATTTATCTTCATCTATTATAGCTACTCCATCAACTATAGAAATAGCATCAAACTTACAGTAATCTCTACAGGTTCCAAGACCTAGACATCCAAACTTACAATCTTTTGGTCCTGAATTTAGCATACTAGCAGATCTACAATCTTGTATTCCTTCATATGTGTATTTATCTTTTGCACTTTGGCAATTTCCTTTACATAGCACCTTTGCTACTTGTTTTTCTCCAGCTTCAGAAGATATTCCCATTATATCACCTATTTTAGATGCACAGTCAGATCCACCTACTGGACAACCATTCACAGATGCTTTACCTTCTACTATAGCACTTGCAAGACCTCCACAACCTGGAAATCCACATCCTCCACAGTTAGCACCTGGAAGAACTTCTAAAATAGACTCTACTCTTTCATCTACATCAACTGCAAATTTTTTAGAAGCATATGCTAAAATTGCTCCAAATATTAGCCCTAATCCCCCTAAGACTAAAATAGAATTTAGTATCGACACTACATACACCCCCATTTATAGATTTATAAGACCAGAAAATCCTAAGAACGCTATTGCCATTAAACTTGCTGCTATCATAGTTGATGGAAATCCTTTGAAACTCTCTTGTATATCTGCTAATTCTAATCTCTCTCTTATTCCAGCAAATAAAACTATAGCTAAAGTAAATCCTATTCCTGCTCCAAATCCATTTACTATTGTTTCTACTAAATTAAAATTATTTTGAACATTAACAAGCGCTATCCCTAAAACTGCACAGTTTGTAGTTATAAGAGGTAAAAATACACCTAATGCTTGATATAACGATGGGCTCATTTTTTGTATAACCATCTCAACAAATTGAACTATAGATGCTATGACTAGTATAAATGCTATGGTTTGTAAAAATTGATTATTAGTTATTTCTAATAGTTTTTGAACAAAATATGTTATAAAAGAAGCTAAAGTTAAAACAAATGTAACTGCAGCTCCCATTCCTACAGCTGTATCAACTTTTTTAGATACTCCTAAGAAAGGACATATTCCCATAAACTGAGAAGTTATAACATTATTTACAAGTACTATATTTAAAAATAAAAGTATTAAATTCATTAGTTCTTCCCCCTATGCCTTTTTATTTTTTAATTTATTAAATCCTGCAAGTAAAAATCCTAATGATAAAAATGCTCCAGGAGGTAATATGAATAATAGAGCTGGTTGATAAGATGCTCCAAATAAACTTAACCCAAATAAAGTTCCATTACCTAGTATTTCTCTTACTATTCCTAGAGATGTTAATGCTAATGTAAATCCAAGACCCATACCTATTCCATCTACTGCTGATTTTATAGGTGTATTTTTAGATGCAAAGCTCTCTGCACGAGCTAATATTAAGCAGTTAACAACTATTAAAGGTATAAATAACCCAAGTGCAGCATCTAATGCTGGTATATATGCCTTAAGTAACATACCCACCATAGTAACAAAAGTTGCTAATACAACTTGTTTCATTATATATGATGTATCTTGATTACTTCTAACATTAGAAGAAGATGATACTATCAATTTACTTTCCATTATTATTCCCCCTAAATGAACCTATTTGTTAGTAGATTGCTTTTTTTTATTTGCTATTATTTCTCGCTTAGCATTTCTTATTGACTGAAGTAATGGTCTTCTTGCTGGACATATAAAAGAACAAGAACCACATTCAATACAATCTAATGCTCTATACCCTTCAGCACTATCATAGTCATTTCTTAATGAATGTGCACTTATGTATAAAGGCTGTAAAAATGCAGGACAGACATCTAAGCACTTTCCACATCTTAAACAATTTTGTGGTTTTGGAGTTTTTGACTCATTCTCATCTAAACATAATATTCCCGATGCACCCTTATTTGTAGGTATATCTATAGTATACTGAGCTATTCCCATCATTGGTCCACCCATTATAATTTTGCCAACTTTTTTATTTACTTTAAATCCACCACATTGATCTATTATTTCAGATACTAATGTTCCTACTCTAGTTACTAAGTTCTTTGGCTCAGATATACAACTACCAGTTACTGTAGTTATTCTATCAACTAAAGGCATACCAGTTTTTATAGTTTTGGCTATTTGTGCTGCTGTAGCTACATTGTTCACAACTACTCCTGCATCCATTGGAAGTCCTCCTGATGGAACCTCTCTTTTTGTACATGCATATATAAGTTGCTTCTCAGCACCTTGAGGATATTTTATTTCTAGTCTTGCAACTTCTATATTTTYATATTTCTTAACTTCTTTCTCTACTGCTTCTATAGCATCTAGTTTATTAACTTCTATTCCTATATAACCTTTTTTTACATCTAAGGCTTTCATAAGTATATGCAATCCATAAACTACATCTTCTGGATTTTCTAACATTAATCTATGGTCTGCTGTTAAGTATGGCTCACACTCTGCTCCATTTAATATAACTGTGTCTATATTTTTACCTGGAGGAGGAGATATTTTTACATGTGTTGGAAATGTTGCTCCACCCATACCAACAATTCCAGCTTCTTGAATAATACTCACTATTTCTTCTTTTGTTAAAGATTCTATATCACTAACCGGTTTAACGTTTTCATGAACTTCATCTTTAAAATCATTTTCAATTACTATACACATCCCTCGTCCACCAGGTAATTCATGTTCTTTTATTTCTATAACTTTACCTGATATAGATGAATGAACGTTACAAGATACAAAACCTTGTTGCTCCCCTATCTTTTGTCCTAATTTAACTTCTTCACCAACTTTAACTATTGCTTTAGCAGGTGCCCCTATATGTTGTTGAAGAGGTATATATACCCTTTTAGGACTTTTTGCTTTTTCTATAGCCTTTTTTTCTGAGTACTCTTTATTATACGGAGGATGTATTCCTCCTTTAAAACTTAAGAGTTTCATTTTTCTACCCCCTTTTTATAAAATAAAAAATTATTCTACTCTATTTTATTATACTACAATCTTATCCAAAATTTAACAGTGTTATTTTTTTCTCAAATATTTTCCATTTTTCTCATAAAAATAAAAGGTTGCAAAGCAACCTTTTATTGAATAGAATTTATAAAACTTAAATATCCCTGCAAAGTATTTAAATATATCCCTTGACTTATATTATAACTTTGCTCATTTGCAGATTTAGATGCAACTTCTATATTTTTATCTATATTATTTACATAAGCAATTAAATTTTCCTTAAATACATTAGCTTCCTCATAATCTATCTGTTTAGCTTCTTCTTCAATATCTTTTACTATAGTTTTTCTGCTACTTAATATGTTATTATACATTTCCATATTAAAATTATCTGTACTATCTTCCCAAACCTTAGACTCTTCTTCAAAATTCTCTATAAGTTTATTTAACTGTGTTGATATAGTTTCTAAATACGTGTACTTACTAGTATACTCTAATGATAAGGCAGGTATTTTTACTTCTGCTAAAAATGCATCTGGATATAATGTTCTCATATTCTCTAAATAACTTCTTACACTTTCCTTATCAAATGATGTATAAGTTTGAACCTTGTTCAATCCATCTATTTCTATAGTAGAAAAAGGTATACTTTCCTTTGTTAATTCTTCTTCTACTTTACTTATTTCATTTTTATCTTCTACAGATGCAACTTGTACAGTATATATATTCCACCCCTTTATAGTTGCAACATTTACATCAGTATTTTCTTCGCTTTCAACTTTATCAACATCTTTAGAAACATCCTCATAATCAAATACTTCTAAGTTATTTTTTTCATCTTGAGATTTATCTGAATTAATAAATGGTATTTTAAATTCAATAGCTGTAATTTTATTTTTTATATTATTAAATATCTTACTATCTTTCAATTGTGTATAACCATATCCACATATTATAAATATAGTTGTACCAATAATATACATTTTTAGCATCTTATTTTTTCTTCTTTTATTAAATCCTCTGTATATTGTTTTTCTTTTATTCATTAGTTTATCCCCCTTAAAAATCTTCTTACAAATATATATTTTACTTGTCTAATATTTATGAATATAAATTTAAGATGGATTATATTTTTATTTTTGCTACTATAGGATAATGATCTGACATATCTTTTATAAGCACATCGTAGTCTATAATTTCTATACCTGATGATACAAATATATAATCGATTCTATCTAATCCAGTTGGAAAAGTTAGTATATTAGACATCTGCAATTCTTTAGCAACATCTTTTAATATATCTTCATCCATATCTATTCCACCTTGATTAAAATCACCTACAACTATATAATGTTCATCACCTAATTCTTTTATAAAATCTATTAACTCTCCCATTTGTATATCCCGCTCTTCTTCATCTAATCCTAAATGAATATTTATAACATTTAAATTTTGGTAACCCACCTTAACTACAGTATGTAGCATTCCTCTTTGTTCACGAAAACTACTTAAATATATATGTTCTTCTTTTTTTATAGGGTATTTAGAATATGTAGCAAGTCCATAATTAAAACCTAAATCTACCACATTAGCTCCAAAATGAGAATTCATTTTTAATTCTTCTTTAAAACTACTTACTTGAAATCCTGCTCTAACAGATTCATTAACTTCTTGTAGACAAACTATATCTGCATCAGATTCTTTCAAAAAATCAATTGTATCAAATAATGTTGGAAACATATTTTTATTTAATCCACTATGTATATTATAACTTATAATATTTATTTCCTTTCTAGGAGGAAATAGCTTTATTTCTATAATTAAAGATATAATCATTGTGATTACTATTAAAAGTACTATGACAATCTTTTCTTTTTTTATAGCATATCAACTCCTTTTATCTTCTCCATTATATTATATGCTAATAAAAAAAATTAAAGACATCTATATACTTATATAGATGCCCCTTAATTTTTTAATTTTATTTTTTCTTTGTAAGTTTCTCTCTCATAATATAATTTATAACTTTTTGTCTTATATCTTCAGCACTTTCATCTTCCTCAACAGTTATGTCTAATAATCTTGCTATAGATTTCATATCATTTCTAGTTTTAGATTTATAGCTCTCTATTAACTCTCTCTTTATTCTTTCTGGTTCTAAAATATATTCTTCGTTCCCCCTGCTATAATATATATATTTTTCAGAATATATTTTTCTATTAGAATATATATAATTGCATATTACCTTTAAAATCTGATTATATGAGTTTTTTGCATTAAAATTAATACCTAAGTACTTAGCAAATTTAATTAATTCATTTTTAGACTTAAATAACTCTTCTGACTTTATAACTTTAGCAATTGATGTTATATTTCCTTGGCTCGAACCTCGTTTTAATATTTTAGAATATATTTTATTTATACTTATATCTTCCGAATAATTTTTTATATTCTCATTTATAATCTTATCTACATTTCCTTCAAAATATTTTCTAACACCCTTTTGGGATGAATAATTACTAATTTCTTTTTGTGCCATTTCCAATATCATTTCTTTTAAATTTTCTTTATATATTCTCTCTTCCAAAATCCTCCCCCCTTGATTATTTATATTATATTCAATATATTTTTAAATGTGATTTTAATACTTGAACAATTTTAAAATATAAATAATTCATTAAAAATTTTATATAGTATGTATATTTACATTTTTCTTGGACATAATATTAATGTAAAATCAAACATACTCAATCTCCCCCATTAGACTTCTATTTTCCCCCAATAGAAGTCTWTTTATATAAAATAAAAAGACATCCTTAATTTTTGGATGTCTTTTTACTAATATTCTATTATATCTTTTAATTCAAATCCTAATTCTTCTACAACCTCATTTAATTTATTTAAATCTACATTACTATTCATATCTACTATTGCAAATTTATCCTCTAGGCTTATTTCTATAACTTCTATTCCATCTATATCCTCTGAAAGTGCTGTATTTAAATGGTTTACACAATGATTACAGCTCATTCCGTCTATTATTAATTTTTTTCTCATAAAAATATCCCCCTCTTTTATGTATAAATATTATATGTATATATCTTTCCATTTTTTATTTATACTAATTTATACTATAAGATTAGTTAAATTATATCATTTAGTCAACTATTTTAAAGTAAAAGCACACAATAATATTGTGCGCTTTTATTTATTATTTATCTATATTTAAATTAGTAATGCGTTCATATATAT
>NZ_CP048741.1:437879-443900 GCF_018336475.1 Romboutsia sp. 13368 | reverse complement strand
TTTATGTATAAATATTGTATGTATATATCTTTCCATTTTTTATTTATACTAATTTATACTATAAGATTAGTTAAATTATATCATTTAGTCAACTATTTTAAAGTAAAAGCACACAATAATATTGTGCGCTTTTATTTATTATTTAGCTATATTTAAATTAGTAATGCCTTCATATATATTAAAACTATTTGGGCTTATTTTTCCCTCTATTCTTCGATTAGTTACGATATAATCATCTGTAATAACTAAACTCATAAACAGTGCATTATCATTTACATATCTTTGAATAGATTTATATATATCATTTATTTGAGATTCACTAGTTGCATTTTTTAAAGAGTCTATATAGTTAGTTAACTTTTCATCTTCATATCCTATACTATTAAGTATATTAGTAGCATCTGGCACTACTGATAGCTCCCATCCCGCTAGTGCTATATCATAATTTCCTTCATTCATAGATTTATTCATATCTTCATCTGAAAGTTCTTGTATAACACTTTTTATACCTATTTCTTTTAAATTATCACTTATTATATATGCAGTTTTTACCCTTTCTGCATTATTTTTATTTACTATAATTTTTAAATTTAATTTTGATATTTGTTTTTTTATTTCATTTTTTTTATCTTGTTCAGTAGTTTTTATATTTTCTATATTTTTATTATCATCTTTTTGATCTATATTTTCTTTAGTATTTTCTTTTACAATACTTTGATCATTAACTTCTTTATTATCAATATTATCAAGAGTTACTTTAGAAAGATATTCTTTAGCTTTATCATTACTATATTCTATACCTTCAATCTCTTTATCATAGTATTTTGATTTAGAATTAAGTGGAAAGTTAATTAAAGTAGCATTATTTATATATCCTTCCTCAAGTATTTTATTTTTATCTATAGAACTTATTAAAGCCTTTCTAAAATTTATATCTTTAAAAAAATCATTATTATAATTGAAAAGTAAACATTCATAATTTCTACTTTCATATGTAGTTGTCTTAAACTCTTTTTCATATAATTTACTTAAATCATCTAGTGATATTTTAGCAATGTCACTATCTAATGACATTACCATAGATACTTGTGCCTCTTCATCTGGTACAATTTCAACTTCTATATTCTTTGCAGTTTCTGAAATTTTATCATGGTAACTATCATTAACAATTAAAGATATACTTTTTCTCTCATTATATTCTTTTATTTTATATACTCCATTGCCTACCAAATTATATCTATATTCATTAATATCTTTTACACTACCTAATTGCTTTTCTGATATTATAGGAAAAATTAATGTATCTACTGAAAAAGCATACTTATTATTAAAGTTTATAGTAAATTCTTTACTATTATCTATAGATATTGATGATATATTTTCAACTAATGCATTATATGGACTATCAATATTCTTCTTTATTAAATCTACTGTAAATTTAACATCAGAAGATGTTAATAAAGTTCCATCATGCCATTTAGCATCTTTCAACTTTATATTTATACTCATTCCATCACTAGACACTTTATATGCCTCTACTAACTGAGGCACTGTATTGTAATTTTCATCTATAGTAAACAAACCATCATACACTAAGTTCATTATATAGCTAACTGATTTATTCTTATTTGTTATTGGGTTTATAGTTTCTGGCTGCATCATAGTTAAGTTTATAGTTTTAGAAGTTATTGCGCTTGGTTTACTCTCTAAAACACCTTGTACTTCTTCATCCATACTACATCCAACTAAGCTCATAACCATAGCTAAAGTAATAGCTATAATTTTAAWTTTTTTCATTAGTTTAACCTTCCTTGTTATACAACTTATTATACATTTTGTAGCTTTTAGTTATTCTTTTTACATATGTCGAAGTTTCTTCAAATGGTATTACATCTAATGATTTGCCATCTTTACTATATGTATAATCATTTAACCATTTACTAACATTTCCAGAACCTCCATTATATGCTGCTATAACTAAATCTAGTCTCCCAAATTCTCTATATAATTTACTTAAATACCAACAACCTATTTTTATGTTAGTTTCAGGATCAAATATATCTATTTCTCCTAAATTAAGTTCTTCCTTTGCCCATTCCCTTGTTATATCACTTATTTGCATAAGGCCCTTAGCCCCCTTATGTGATATAGCATCCTTCCTAAACTTACTTTCTACTTTAATAACACTATATACTAAATTTTCGTCTAAACCAAATTCTTTTGAATATTTTTGAACATGTTCTGAATATTTTCTAGGATATAATATTTTATTAATAGTATCATTTTCTATAATTAAAGAGGTAAATAATATTATAATAATAGCTAAAATAAAAAATATTTTTTTCTTAGCCACACCAATTCTCCTTCATATATAATAAAAATTCTCTTGTATTTTCTTTTAAATCTTCCATACTTCCAGAATTATCTAATATATAATCTGCATACTTAACTTTTTCATCTTGACTCATTTGAGAATTTATTCTACTTAGAGCTTCTTGTCTAGTACAATTATCTCTTTTTTGTATTCTATTTATTTGAACTTCATTATTACAAGTTATAACTAATAACTTATCTACCATCTCTAAATATCCACCTTCAATTAATAAAGGTGCATCTATTACTATTACTTCTTTATTATTTAACTTTAGCATTTCTATCTCTTTTATTATTTTTTCTTTTATTCTCGGATGTGTCAAAGTATTTAACTCAATTAACTTATTATCATCATTAAACACTATATTTCCCAAAACTTTTCGATTTAAACTACCATCTTCATTCTTTATACAATCCCCAAAATGTTCAAATACTAAGTTTAAAAGTTTTTTATCTTCAAAAATTTTTCTAGATATAACATCTGCATCTATTATATCTATATTATTCTCTTTTAATATATTAGATAGGCTGCTTTTACCACATCCTATACTACCTGTTAATCCTAATACAATCATAAAACACCTACTTTGTTTCGTACCACGAATCTCCTATATTTAAATCTACATCTAAGTTTACATCTAAACTTACTGCATTCTCCATTTCATCTTTAACTATTTTTTTAACTAAATCTAATTCACTATCTACCGCTTCTACTATAAGCTCATCGTGAACTTGAAGTATAAGCTTAGACTTCATATTGTTTTCTTCTAATTTCTTATATACATTTATCATAGCTATTTTTATAATATCTGCTGCACTTCCTTGTATAGGAGCATTCATTGCAGCTCTCTTTCCTGCATTTCTCATCATAAAATTACTAGATTTTATTTCAGGAATATATCTTCTTCTATTTAATATAGTAGTAACATATCCATGTTCACTAGCACTATCTATAATTTCATCCATAAATTGCTTTATCTTACCATACTTATTAAAATAATTTTCTATATACTCTTTAGCTTGTTTTACAGGAATATGTAAATCTTCTGATAATCCAAAATCACTTTTTCCATAAACTATTCCGAAGTTTACTGCTTTTGCATCACTTCTTTGCTTACTTGTAACTTCATCCATACTTACATTAAATACCTGAGAAGCTGTTTTTGTATGTATATCTTCATTATGTTTAAATGCATCTATCATAGTTTCATCTTGACTCATATGAGCAAGTACTCTAAGCTCAACTTGAGAATAATCTGCATCTACTAACTTACAACCATTTTCTGCTATAAATACTTTTCTTATATTTCTTCCCATCTCAAGTTTTACAGGTATATTTTGTAAATTTGGCTCTGTAGAAGAAATTCTTCCAGTTGTAGTTATAGTTTGGTTAAAAGATGAATGTATTCTACCATCTATTGGATTTATTATAGATAATAAACCTTCAACATAAGTTGAGTTTAATTTTACTATTTGTCTATATTCTATTATTTTATTTATAATTGGATTATGATCTTTTAATTTATCCAATACTTCTGCATTAGTTGAGTACCCTGTTTTTGTTTTTTTAATAACTGGTAGTCCTAATTTTTCAAATAGTATAACCCCTAATTGTTTAGGTGAATTTATATTAAACTCTTCTTTAGATATTTCATATATCTCTTCTTCAAGTTTTTTTATAATATCTTTAAATTGTGATCCTAGCTCATTTAATTTTTTAACATCTACTTTAATACCTTCGTATTCCATATCTGCCAATACTTCAACTAAAGGCATTTCAACATGATATAATAAACCATCCATATAACTATCTTTTAAATTAGCTTCCATTATTGGCATTACATTTTTTATTGTATCAATTATTTGTGATATATGAGTACTTAATTCTTCAAATTCTAAATCTTGATATTTTTTAGCCTTAACACCTTTACCTAGTAACTCTTCTTTTGTTTTTACTTTTTTAGTTAGGTATTTCATAGCTATTGCACTACATTCATATGATGTAGAAGACATTGAATCTATTAAGTATTCAGCAATAGTTATATCAAAGTATATATTTTCTAATTTTATCCCATATGGTCTAAATGCAATATAATCATCTTTTAAATTATATCCTAACTTTTTTATTTCATTACTTTGGAATATTTCTTTTAATGTAGATATTTCATCTTCAGATATATAGTATACCTTTTTTCCATCTACGCTTAAAAATATATACATTATTCTTTTATCTAAAATATTACCTTCTCTTGTTACTGTTTTTAGTATTAATTCCTTATTTTCTTTTATTTCTTTTATGAATGCATCTATATTTTCTAGTTTAGTTATTTCTAATTCTACTTCATCAACAACATCATTATTATGTTCTAAATTAGCTATTCTTGAAATTAAACTTGTGAAACCAAAACGTTTAAATTCATCTAATACATCTGATATATTATATTTACCATACTCTAATTCTTCTAACTTAAATTCTATAGGAACATCTCTTATAATTGTAGCTAATTTTTTGCTCATTATAGCTAATTCTTTATTTTCCTCTAGCTTTTTTTTTGTGCTACCTTTTATTTTATCTATATTATCAAATATTCCCTCTATACTATCAAATTCTTTTATAAGCTTTATACCTGTTTTTTCACCTATACCAGGAACACCTGGTATATTATCTGATTTATCTCCCATTAAACCCTTTAAATCTATAAATTGAGTTGGAGTCATTTCATACTTTTCAAGTACAAAATTATAATCATACTCTTCAACCTCACCTACTCCTTTTTTAGTTATTAAAGTAGTTGTTTTTTCTGAGGATAATTGTATTGCATCTTTATCTCCTGTAACTATGTATACTTTAAAACCATCATTCTCTGCTATTTTAGATACTGTACCAATTATATCATCAGCTTCATATCCATCAATTTCTAATCTATGTATATTAAATTTATCTAAAAGCTCTTTTAAAGGCTCAAATTGTTCTCTTAATTCATCAGGCATTTTTTTCCTACCAGCTTTATATTCTTTAAACTCTAAGTGTCTAAATGTAGGAGATTTCCTATCAAAAGCTACACTTATATGAGTAGGATTATATGTATCAATTATTTTTAAAAGCATATTAGTAAATCCATATATTGCATTAGTTTTTAATCCTTCTTTATTACTCATTTCTGGTAAAGCATAAAATGCTCTATTTATTATTGAATTTCCATCTATTATAACTAGCGTTTTATCCAAATGTATCACTCCTATTGTTAGTATAATTTAATTTATATCTATTATATACCAATGTCTATTATTTAATATTACCATAATATAATATGAATATTAATACCAATATATATTGCTATAGTTTTCCCTTGGTGCTATAATATTTATATAGTACATGCCGAATTGGTGGAATGGCAGACGCGATGGACTCAAAATCCGTTGGTTTAAGTACCGTGTGGGTTCGAGTCCCACATTCGGCACCACTTTAAACACTATCTATTTTAGATAGTGTTTATTTATATTTTATATGATAATAACGTTGTATTAATAGTATCATTTCTAAAATCTTATAATTACTTCTTTTAACATTATACTATTTATTTCATTAATCACAATATTTAAATATTATAAAAAAAGAGATTATGCTTAAAGCAATATAACCTCTTT
>NZ_CP048741.1:437543-437640 GCF_018336475.1 Romboutsia sp. 13368 | reverse complement strand
CTAGGCCATATAAGTTTATACTACTACCATCTCTTTCTATTTTAACTTTTTCATTTTTTAAATTAATAATGTTTTTGTATTTTAATTGTTCAAAATA
>NZ_CP048741.1:436647-437176 GCF_018336475.1 Romboutsia sp. 13368 | reverse complement strand
TAATAATATCATTTCTAAAATCTTATAATTACTTCTTTTAACATTATACTATTTATTTCATTAATCACAATATTTAAATATTATAAAAAAAGAGATTATGCTTAAAGCAATATAACCTCTTTTTTATACTTAAATAAACTATAATATTCTATTTGTATTCTAATCTTCTTTTTTTACTTTATTATATAATTTTTCTGTTTTAGTTCTATTAGAACCGCTATCTCTAGCTCCTATGTGTAATCCATCCTTTATACCTAATTCAGAACCCTGTTCAGAATACATTTTTCTCATTTCAGCTTTTGTTTTAGGTCTATCTTTAAGTCTATTTTTATTATTATCCATAATAAACTAATCCTCCTATAAAAAATTCTTATGATTAATTTATCCAAAGTTTTAATTCATATTCTACTTTGATATTATGAAATATTTGCAGAATTCATATCCTTACAATTTCGTTCTATAATAATTATTTTTATTATTATTATTTTGAATATATTTATCCTCTATTAAACTTTATTACTATATAATA
>NZ_CP048741.1:432932-435869 GCF_018336475.1 Romboutsia sp. 13368 | reverse complement strand
TTATTATTTTGAATATATTTATCCTCTATTAAACTTTATTACTATATAATAGATTGTATAATATTTATTAATGGAGGTTTATAATGGACTTTAAACAACTTGAGGCATTTGTTTCTGTTGCTAAATATGGAAGTTTTTCAAAAGCTGCACGTGAGTTATTTTTAACTCAGCCCACAATAAGTTCACATATCCAAAACTTAGAAAAAGAATTGGATACTGTTTTATTTAATAGAAATAATAAATGTATAACATTGACCAAATCTGGAGAAATACTTTATGATAATGCAATTTCTATATTAAACAACTGTAAAAAAGCTATATATGATATAAAGGAATATTCAGGTAATATAGAAGGAATTATAGATATAGCTTCTAGCTCAATACCTGAAACTTATATTTTACCTAGCTTTATTAAATCATTTTCTGATAAATATCCTAATGTAAAATTCAGCATAAGCCACTATGATTCTCAATATGCTATTTCAGAAGTATTAAATGAAAGAGTAAACTTTGGTTTTATAGGCTCAAAAACTTTTAATTCTCAAATAGAATATATAGATATATTAAGTGATGAACTAGTCCTTATAGCTCCACTTAACTTAAACATAGATAATGAAAATGGTTATATAGACATAAAAGAACTTGATAATCTTAGGTTTATAATGAGAAAAGATGGTTCTGGAACTAAGAACTTAACCTTTAATATATTAAAAGAAAATAACTTTAATATTGATAATTTAGACATACTTGCATATGTTGAATCCAATGAGACAATAAAAGAAATGGTTAAAATAGGATTAGGTGTTTCTTTTGTATCATATAATTCTATAAAAGACTATGTAAAGTCTAATGAGATTAAATACTACAGGATAAAAAATATTAGCTTTTCTAGAAAGTTTTATTTTATATATTCTAAAAAGAAAGTATTTAATCCATTAGAAGATAAATTTTTAAATAGTTTATACGAATATTTTCATATAAAAAAATAGACTTAAAAGTCTATTTTTTTATTTTATTACAGATTTATCGTAAAGAATGCCTTATATCCTTTATACATTTCATATATATCTACTTTTGAAACTACTTCATATGGTGAGTGCATATTTAATACTCCAACTCCACAGTCTATAACTTCTGCTCCGTAATTTGCTAGTATATACGCTATTGTTCCACCACCGCCTTGGTCAACTTTTCCAAGCTCTGCTGTTTGCCATACTACATTACCTTGATTAAATATTCTTCTTACTTCTGCCATAAATTCAGCATTAGCATCATTACATCCGCCTTTACCTCTAGAGCCTGTATATTTACTTAATACTACTCCATGTCCCATATACGCTGAGTTTCTCTTATCATATGCATCAGCATAATTTGGATCATAACCTGCTGAAACATCTGCAGATAATACTTTTGAATTTGCCATAGCTCTTCTTGTTTTTAAGTCTGAGTATTGCCCTTCTAAATCTATAAGTTCAGCTACAGTATTTTCAAAGAATTTTGAATGCATACCTGTGTTACCTTGAGATCCAACTTCTTCTTTATCTACACATAAAGCAACAGCACAATATTTAGGATTTTCAATATCTATTAAAGCTTTAACAGCTCCATATGAACAAACTCTATCATCATGTCCATATGCTAAAATCATAGATCTATCAAGTCCTAGATCTCTAGATTTTCCTGCTGGTACTATTTCTATTTCTGCACTTAATAAATCTTCTTCTATTATTCCGTATTTAGAGTTTAATATAGCTAATATATTTTCTTCTATTGCTTCTTTTTCTGCACCTTCTAGTGGCATACTTCCAATTAATAAATTTAATTGCTCTCCAGTTATACCTTCTGAAAGTTTCTTTTGCATTTGATGTTGTGCTAAATGTGGTAATAAATCGGTTATGCAAAATACTGGATCATTATCATCTTCGCCTATACAAATATTTACTTTTTGACCATCATTTAATACTACTAATCCATGTATAGCAAGTGGTATTGTAGACCATTGATATTTTTTTATACCGCCATAATAATGAGTTTTAAAGAATCCCAAATTAGCTTCTTGATATAATGGATGTGGTTTTAAATCTATTCTTGGAGCATCTATATGACCTCCTATTATTTTCATCCCATCTTCTAATTTATTTTTCCCCATTACAAATAGAGCAACAGCCTTATCTTTATTTACCGCATAAATTTTATCACCTGGATTTACTTTACCATTTTTTATAGCTTCATCTATTGATATGTATCCATTTTCCTGAGCTATTCTTACAATTTCCCTAGCTGATGTTCTCTCTGTTTTTCCAATATCTAAAAACTTCATATATTCTTTTGAATAATTCATTACATCCTCTAAGTTATTGTTAGTTCTCTCAAATTCCCAAGCATTTTTAGCTTCATACTTTAGTTTCATTTTACCCCTCCTTTTTTATATTTAATTCTTTTTATTCTTCATTTCTTGTTCGTATTCCTCTGGAGAAACTACTTTTATATTTTCTAATCTTGATTTAAAGTGTGATCTAAAATGTTCTAAATATTCTTTTCTTAAAGCTTCTCTCTCTACTAATTCTTCAGGTGTTAATCCTTCTGATTTATTTTTCTTTGCTAATTCATTTATTCTATCTAATTTTTTTTGATCAAACATATATTTATCATACTCAATTTATATTGAGTATTCTCCTTTCTTATTTATTTAGTAAAGCAATATATTAATCTTATTATTAAATTTATATTGCTATATGGTAAATCTATATTATTTCTTATTATAGATATTCCCTTTTCTAATTCTTGTATACTTTGATTTACTATATTTACTCTAAAAATATATCAAATTATTCTTTTATAACTTTATGTATACATTGATTTGTTGATGGTTATATTTATRTTTATTGATTGTAGTATGTATATATAATACCAAAATTTTTATAAAAATGGGAAATA
>NZ_CP048741.1:432472-432721 GCF_018336475.1 Romboutsia sp. 13368 | reverse complement strand
TTTTGAACCTCAGCTGGTAATTCTATCAAACCTATTCTTAGCCCTGGCATAAGTATTTTTGAAAAACTCTTTATATATATAACTCTATTTTTATCATCATAACTTCTAATAGTTCTGTTGTCTTTTGAKTCRAATTTAAAATCACTTATAAAGTCATCTTCAAGTATATAAAAATCATATTCTTCTGCTAACTCTATTAGTTTCTTTTTTTTATAAGTTGAATAAGATATACCTGTTGGATTTTGAAAG
>NZ_CP048741.1:431927-432095 GCF_018336475.1 Romboutsia sp. 13368 | reverse complement strand
AAAGTCCTTAATAGGAAATATTTCTGTTGATGGATTTCCACTATCAAAATGAATTATATCTGAATTTAAAACCTTTTTTGTTCTATTTTTTAAATTTGATACAAAAGTTCCACTACCAATAACCTTATATATATATCCTTCATTTTCTAAAAGTTCATATACCTTAAC
>NZ_CP048741.1:431465-431918 GCF_018336475.1 Romboutsia sp. 13368 | reverse complement strand
CCATAGTTTCATGTATCTCAACGTTTTCTAATTTACCAATTCTAGCTACAACTTGTTTAACTTCATTTGTTTTTAATTCAAGTTGTTTATTGTAGTTTAATTCTTGTATCTGACATCCACCACAATCTTNTCTAAAAATATATCAAATTATTCTTTTATAACTTTATGTATACATTGATTTGTTGATGGTTATATTTATGTTTATTGATTGTAGTATGTATATATAATACCAAAATTTTTATAAAAATGGGAAATATTTAATGTTTTATAATTATCACATGCATTCAAGTTTTTCTAGTAATAGTAAAACTACTATAGAAGATATTATAAAATGAAACCACAATTTAAAAATATATAATTATTTTTTCACTCCTTTATGAATATATTTAAACATAAGGGGGTGATTTATTGAGAATCCCTAATCTCATATTCTCTACCATAATATTATTTATA
>NZ_CP048741.1:413789-430994 GCF_018336475.1 Romboutsia sp. 13368 | reverse complement strand
TCAAAATTTTTATAAAAATGGGAAATATTTAATGTTTTATAATTATCACATGCATTCAAGTTTTTCTAGTAATAGTAAAACTACTATAGAAGATATTATAAAATGAAACCACAATTTAAAAATATATAATTATTTTTTCACTCCTTTATGAATATATTTAAACATAAGGGGGTGATTTATTGAGAATCCCTAATCTCATATTCTCTACCATAATATTGTTTATATCTAACTTTGTAGTAAGGATACTTGGATTTATATATAAGATTTTTTTATCTAGAATAATTGGTGAGTCTGGATTAGGTATTTACCATATATTATTTAATTTTTTAATGGCATCTATTGCATTAACTACTACAGGTATACCTACTGCTTTAAGCTGTCTTGTTGCAAATAAAAATGCAATTAAAGATAAACACAGCCAAAATGTTTTATTTATATCAACCCTATATGTATCATTTTTTATTTCCTTTACCTTGTCATTACTTATTTCATTTAATGCTAAATATTTATCGGTTAAATTTTTTAATGATAGTAGATTTTATTTATTAATTTTAGGAATTAGTCCTGCTGTTGTAGTAATAACTATATCTAATGTGTTAAGAGGATACTATTATGGAATAAAAAATGCTACAGTACCAGCTATAGGCCAAGTTATAGAACAAATCTGTAGAATATTATTTGTATTTACAATTATTAGCTATATAAAAAAAGATTCATTAAATTGTTATATAGCTATATTAGGAATATCTATTGGCGAAATTGCTAATATTTTTTTCATAACATGTTGTTTATATAAAAACTCAAATTTATCTAATAAATATATAATAAATATTAAAGATTTTTATAATGCATCTATAGAAACACTAAAAATATCTTTACCTCTAACTTGTAACAGAATGTCAAATATTTTACTTAATTCTATTAGTTCTATGATAATACCATCAAGATTAGCACTATCTGGTTTAAGCTATCATCAATCATTAAGTATATATGGAGTAATAAGTGGAATGGTTATGCCTTTTATATATATTCCATTTACATTAGGCTCTGCTTTAGTTGTTAATTTAATTCCTAGTATTTCACAAGAAGTTTCTCTAAAAAACTATAAAGCTATAAAATTAAAAACTTTATATGCAGTATTATTAACATTATTTGTTGGTAGTCTATGTTCCATTATTTTTTATTTTTGGGGAGACAAATTATGTTTGATAGTATTTAAGAATTCATCAGCTGGTATGTATCTAAAATCAATGTTCTTATTACCTTTATTTACTTCATTAAATCAAACACTTTCTGCAATACTTCATGCAATTAGAAAAGAAGTTCACTCTAGCATAATTACAATATCCACTATAGTAATTCAATTAATTTTATTATATATATTGCTACCTATTCCAAGTATAAATATAAATGGATACATTTATACGACTACATTAACATCAATGCTTTCATCTTTATTACATACTATTGTTCTTTATAGGTCTTTTAAATTTTCAAAATATTAGGAGGTTAAAATGAATACTAATATTAAACCTTTTTATATATACACCGATAAAAATTCTTTATATATAAAAAATATAAATGAAAATACTGAAAAATTAGCTAGTAATATACATTCTTATTCTGCTAATATTGATGATGATAATAATATTCATATATTGGGTATAGATAATTTCGGAAAAATTATTCATTTTTTCAATAATGATGGTCATTGGGATAAAAAGGTGATTCGTAGATGTTTTAATAATACTAAAAATATTAAAGATGTAAGGCTTTATGTCATAAATAACTATTTTAATCTGTTTATTGTTGAAAAATATCCATTAGATGAAAATCTCTATAAATTATCTCACTTAAACTTCACTCCTTCTAACTATAAACTTTTTAGACATACAATTGATAAGGTATTTAAAGATAATTCATCAATATATAAACTAAATATAGATGAATTATCAAACATAGTATTTCAGTATAAAACTATAGATTTATTATCTAGAGATGTAGTTGATCACACTATGATATTTAATAGTATTTCTAGAAAGTGGCTTACAAATACACCTTTATATCGTAGTAATCAAATATCTTTTAATAAACAAAATATTAACTCTAATATAAAAAGTGATATTTTTGAATACTGCTATAGCATAAAATATAAATTATAGTATATAAAAAGAAAAAGAGGCTATATAAAATAGCCTCTTTTCTAGATAATTATCTATTACAATTACATCCATTTCCATTGTTATTAGTGTTATTATTAGTAGTAATAGTTGTTGCTGGGCAAGTTGTAAAATCACAAACTTTTCCAAAAGTATCTACTAGTCTTGGGTCTACTGCATTTGGAGCTGCTAATACTACTATTTGTTCACTTACTAAAATACTAACTACTTCTTCTAAGCAAAGTATCAAATCTATTCCATTTGGTATACAGAAGTCATATAAACATTCACAGCAACTTTCATCTACTAATCTTAATAATGCTTTTCCTATCCAATCAACATTTAAAGAAGTTTGGAAGTTTTGTCTTAGTATAAATGATTTTCCATTTGCTGGTACACACATAGGAGCTGTTAAAGTATTAAAATTAAATACTACTGCATCAGTTAACTGTAAATTTCCAGTATCTGTCATTATAGCTGGATATGCAAGTACTGTAATATCTGTACATCCACATTTTCCTTTTAATTCTAGTACTAGATTTTCAACTACAACATTTAATCCTCTTTCTTTGTATCCTACTCTTTCGCCTTTTCCTTGGAAACAGCATTCAGTATTTTTATTTCCACAAACATTATATTCAAAAGAAGTTTGGCAGAATTCACTATTTGTATTGTCCACAAATTCTGGACAAAGATTTTCATTACAAGGTTCAGTTTCAAACTGCACTATAGGTCTTACTGTATAGTCTTCTAAAGTAGTACATCCAGGATTTATTATTATATCTGTATAGTTCAGGCATACTTTATCTATATTTACATTTACAACACCTGTTCTTGGAATAGGACCATTAACTGATACAACTTCGTATTCAAAAAATAAGTCATTTCCATTAGGAGCCTGTGCTTCTGTAAATACTTGGAATTTAATGCTATCAAATATTCTGTTTGTTTCTATTGCAAGTGGTACACTATTTGCTGTTGAGAATTTATTTGCTGATATAGGATTGCAGCATCCTTCTTCAAATACCTTGTGTACGCATTCATCAGCTTCTACTTGACAAGGTTCACAATAACATTCATTGTGGTTGTGCTTATTGTTATGTTTTGAATTACATGAACAATCGCATTCCTTTTCATATTCATCATTATGTTTATTACAGTTACATCCATTTGATTTATAATATCTAGATATATCTTCTTGTACTTCTTCATTTAAGTCTTCTCTAGCTTCATTTTGTAGAGTTGATTGATTTAATTTTCTTTTATTTTTTTTAAGATCTTGCATCCTTCATTGTCCTCCCCTTAAATGAATTATAAAACCAATTGGCTTCTGTGCCTACTTAATAATATGCGTACAAATTAATATTTGTTACTTAAACAAGCTTACTATTTATATAAGTAGAATAAAATTTTTTATATTAAATATATATTTATTATGAAAACTTTTATAAGGAGGAGTTTTATGAGTTTTATTAATAAAGGTTCTACAATTATAAGAAGGTCTAATAAAGAGCTATTTAAATTCACCATAGATAATGATATAAAAATTAATCACTATGATACAAATAATAATTTATTATCTAGTAATGTTATAGCAAATTTAAAAGGAATGAATTTTACAACTTGTTACTTTTCATTGTGTAATAATGATGATATTTATGGAGTATATAATGACAATGGTATAAAAATGTTACATATACCTAAAGGATATTCTACTCCTACTAAAAAAGATCTTTTTAACTATGATTATAATAAATTCAATATTATATTTCCGTATATAAATGTAGTAAATAATGATATGCATATTATCTACTTTGTTTATAATAATAATTCTAGTAACACCTGTGCATTATTTCATAACTATAACCATAATGGTATTTGGATTGAAAATAAGATTGATTTCATTAGCCATATAGTGTTAGATAATTTTTCAGTTTTATGGGTTCAAAATTCTCCAATTGTATTTTATTTCAATCTTGTAAATGGATGTGAGGAAGTATTTTTTTCTAGATTTAATTCTAGTACATTAACATGGTCTACGCCTTGTCAAATTACTAATTCAAATAAAAATAAATTATATTTATCAGTTTTAAAAGATAATATAAATTTTTATCATTTAACATTTTGTGAGAACATAGATAATGGATATGCAGTTAAATATATGAATGGTTATTTAAGTGAAAATAAGTTTGATATAAATACTTCTAATTATATATCTGGACCATCAACTTGTATATACCCTAGTTTAGTTAAGCATAATTCTTATCTTAACTTAATGTGGGTTAACTATAATAAACTATATACAGCATGTTCTGATAATTTAGGAAAAACATGGAGTGAACATGAAATAGATGATAATAGTTTAGATGAAGATTTTTGTAAATCTAAGTTTATTTCAAATTATTCTGATGACTTATCTTATAATACCACTTCAGTATTTAGTATTAATAATGATATAAGTATAATAGGATTTTAAAATTTTAGTGTTGCTATTTAGTAACACTAAAAAATCCCAAAACACCGGTGGCCCAATAAATTCATACCCGAGATACTCCCAGGTGGGTGACCTGCTACTAACTTTTAACTTCCTGTATAAATACAGGCCTGTTATATTTTAGTAGACACAGTCTCCCGTTTAACATTTGTCGGTTGAATTTAAATAAGCCGTATCGAATGCTTCAGGATTTTATATTATTATTATATCTTAAAAAGCAATATCTTAAAAGTWGTTTTGTATGACAATTATTCTAAATTTATTTATTTTTTCCATATTATTTTCTATTTTCTTTTATGTATTCACCTGAGTCGTCATATTCTTCATAATAATCATCATATTCATCCTCATCTTCGTATTCCTCATACTCTTCATAATCATCATACTCTTCATATTTTTTATCATCATCTATTCTTAAAAGACTTCCTAATAACTTAAGATTATTCATGCTACCTAAGTTATTTATATTTACTAAAGAGCTTAAACTAAATCCTCCATCTCCAAAATCATCTGGCAAAAATAATTCTGCAAATAAATCTATCTTCTTCTTCATATCCATAGCTTTATCAAGAGAGTCTTTTCTTTTTTCAGGAAATACTTCTAATATTTCTCTTATCATCATATTCTTTTTATCTTCATCATCCATACTTCTAAAAAAGTTTGTTTCTTCGTAATCATCAAAATCAATTCCATTAAGTTTCTTTATACCTTTTACTAAATCTAGTAAACTTTCTATTTTTATTAAAATTTTTCTTTCTTCAGGTGACATATACTTTTTAGTTCTTGTTATTATTTCCATACCACGATCTAAATCTTCATCACTTAAATCCATCATTTTCATACCCCTATTTATATCATTCATATTAAATTTAAACAAATCATTTTCGCGATTATTCGAAGTTTTTGTTTTTTTAACTGATCTTCCTCTTACTTTTCTTTCTTTAGTCCGTTTACTTTCTTCATTACTTAATTTAGGCTTATTTTTATTATNCAWAGATTTATTTTTACTATCAAACAACGATATATTTCCATTACTTAATGCTAGCATTCCGATAATTAATAGTAGATTATTCAATACAAGTCACCCCTTAAACTATACTACTCCCTCATATATAAATATGTTTTATTTAATGTTAGTGTTACTTTTTTTTGGAGTATGTGCATATATATTATTTATAATAAATTTTATTTAATCTAATTCACTTGGCTACTTCAAATTATATCTATATATAAATAATATGAATAAAATTTAATTTATATTATAAGAAAGGGGTAAATTTATGAAAAAAATAGATACAGATATGTTAGAAAAAATGGCTAAAGAAAAAAATATAGACAAGGAGAAAATAGAAAAGATAGCTGATGGATATAAAGGAAAATCAGAAAATGAATTAATAGATGAGCTTGTTAAAATAGGAAAAAACTTAGAAGGTAAAGAACAAGTTGTTTCTAAGTTAAAAGCTTTTTTAAATGATGAGCAAAGAAAAAAATTGGATTCTGTAATGAATAAAATATCAGATGCAGAAATTAAAGATAAGTTAGAAAATAAGAAAAGTAAATCTAAAAAGCAGACTCCATCAAATGATTCTTCTACTTCTTCAAATTTAAATAAATCTAAAAAAACTAAACCTTCAAATAATCATCAAAATACAATTAATAAAAATACATCAGAAACTAATACTCCTAAAAAAACTAAAAAAACTATTGATTAACTTAATTTTTTATATAATATCTTAATATAAAAAATGCTAGAGTTAATACTCTAGCATTTTATTTATAGTTTTTTATGTATACTTGATATAATATTATCTTTAATTAAAGCAGCTTTTCTTAATATAACTTCACATTCATTAGAATAATATTCTTTTAATTCTTTATTTTCTAATGAACTTAAATTTACTTTTACATTTAAAATTGCACCTTCTACTCCCGTATATAACATAAGTGTTCCTACACCTATATCTGTAATTGCATTTTGGTTTCCATATTCAAGAATATACTCTATTATACTTAATGCCTTTAAACATTCTTTTGATGTTTTAAATGGAACATCTATTGAAAATAAAGTAGCTTCTTGTATTGCACTATTTCTATATTTAACTTGCTCTTCACTATCCTTTGGAAGCCTTATCGCTTTCATAAATTCATTGAAAGATTCAGTGTCTTTATCAATAAGATCAACTAATTCAGCTCTTATATCTGATAATTGATTAAATCTTTCTAAAAACTCAATTCTTATACTTTCATCTAAATTTTCATATTTTTTCTTACCAAAACTTAAATGTGCCATCATTCTTGCTAACCCTATACCTATGTTACCAGCTAATGCTGATACTGATCCACCACCAGGTGCTGGAGAATTAGAATCAACTTCATCAGAAAATTCACATATAGTCATATCAACTAATTTCATAATTACCCCCCTATTTTTTAATAATATTAATATTTATTAAAATTAACTATATTTTGCTTAGTATTACTTTATCATCTACTACTAAATTTCCATTTTTATAAACTTGTTTAGTATGATTTATTCCAAAGTGATACATTAAATATTCTATATTAGGAGCGTCAAATACTACTAAATCTGCTTTTTTACCTATTTCTATAGACCCAATTTCATTTTGTCTATCTATAGCATATGCTGCATTTATAGTAACTGCATTTAGTACTTCATAAGGTGTCATTTTAAGTCCTAAACAACCTAACTGCATTACAAACTGTAAGTTTTCACTAGGACAACTTCCAGGATTATAATCGCTAGATAAAGCTATTCCTAAGTTTGAATCAATCATCTTTCTAGCATTTGCATAGGGCTTATTTAAGTTAAAAGATGTAGCTGGAAGTAAATTAGCAATGACTTTATTTTTAGCCATCATATCTATACCTTCTTCACTAGCTGCCATTAGATGATCTGCTGATATACACTTTAATTTAGCTGATAACTCAGCTCCACCTAATGACTCAATTTCATCTGCGTGTATTTTTAATTTAAATCCCATTTCTTTTGCTTTTGATAATATCAATTCACTTTCTTCTATTGAAAATACTCCTTCTTCACAAAATACATCACAAAATTCCGCTAACTCTAATTCTTTAATCTTAGGCATCATCTCATTAATTAAAATATCTATATATTTTTTACTATTGTTTTTGTACTCAATAGGTATTGCATGAGCACCTAGAAAGGTATGAACTAAATCAACTGGATGAGTTTTATTTAATTGATGAGCAACTTTTAGTTGTTTTATTTCCGTATCTATCTCTAATCCATATCCACTTTTAGACTCTACAGTAGTAACACCTAATTCTAACATCCTATCAAGGCTTTTTATTGCTTTAGAATATAGTTCTTCATCAGAATGTTCTTTAGTTGACTTTACAGTGCTAAGTATTCCTCCACCTTCTTTTAAAATTTCTATATATGGTATTCCTGAAATTTTTTTAGAAAATTCATTTTCCCTTGAACCACCATGAACTAAGTGAGTATGTGAATCTATAAGTCCTGGAGTAACTAAAAGCCCCTGTGCATCATTTATTTCAGTATTAAAATTAACTATATTTTTATAATTTTCTCCTATACCTATCTCAATAAATATTCCATCTTTTATTGCTACATATGCATCTTCAAGGATTTCTACATTATTCATATCCTTACCTACTACTGGAGTATTTTTACTTCTCATAGTAGCTAATTTTCCTATATTTTTAATTACTAAATCTGCTTTCATAATTTTACTCCATTAAATTAGTCTCTAAAACTTTATTTAAATCAAAGTTTTCTAATCCTAAATAATATGCTGAAACATCTATAAGTGCTTCCATTGGACATAGTCCAACTATTTCACTTCCAATTACATTTACTCCATATCTTCTAGCTTCCATCTTTACAGCTTCAAATGCTCTATACATACTTGTTTTAGTATAATCAGTTAAGTTCATAGTTACTTGTGTCATTTTTCTTTCTGGTACTTCAACTGGACCTGCTTTTATAAACCTATATCCTCCATTAGAATATCTTATTGTTTTTGCAATTTTTGATGCTATTTCTATATCTTCAGTATCAAGATTTATATTATATGCTATAAGAGGTCTTCTTGCACCAATAGCTATTGCACCGGCTGTATTATGTTTCTTAGCATCTCCAAAATCAGGCATCCAATTAATATCTCTAAGTTTTTCATCTAATCCTTCATACTCGCCTTTTCTAACAGTTGCTAAATTTATTCTTTCTGGATTAGTTGCAGCACTTTCATATAAAAATACCGGAATATTATATTTACTTGCTACTTCATTTCCAAGTTCTTTTGCTAAATCTATAGCATCATCCATAGTCATATCTTTTATAGGTATAAATGGACAAACATCTGTAGCTCCAAATCTTGAATGTTGTCCTCTATGGTTATTCATATCTATCAAATCTGTAGCTACTCCTATAGCTTCTAAAACTGCATTTTTAACTTTATTTGGTTCTCCTATTACAGTTACAACTAATCTATTATAGTTTTTATCAGCTTCATAGTTAAGTAATTTTACCCCCTCTTTTCCTCTTAATGGTTGAACTATCTTTTCTATTTTTTCTAAATCTCTTCCTTCACTAAAATTTGGTATACATTGAACTATAGCCATATTTACCCCCTGTAATTAAATTAAATATATAATTAGTTAGTAGAGATTATAATCTTAGGTATAATAAATTATAATCTCTACTAATTTAAATTTAGCTATATATTATATTATCTATCTACTAATTCATTTATTAACTCTTCACTTACAATATAAGGAAGTGTTATATGATCTTTGCCTTCACACATTTTGTTGTATTCCATAGCAGTAGTTATTGAATTTTCATTTCTAGCCCAAGCACGTCTAGCAACTCCATTCATAACATCCCATGGCATAGAAGTTCTAAGGATATCATCAACTCTTTGAGATCCATCTAGAACCATTCCAAATCCACCATTTATAGATTTACCTATTCCTACTCCACCACCATTGTGAAGTGCTACCAAACTCATTCCTCTTGCACAATTTCCTGCAAAACAGTGAGTAGCCATATCAGCCATTATATTACTTCCATCCTTTATATTTGATGTTTCTCTAAATGGAGAATCTGTTCCTGATACATCATGATGATCTCTACCTAACATTACAGGTCCTATTTCACCACGTCTAACCATATCATTAAATTTAAGAGCAATGTTTGTTCTTCCTAGTGCATCTTGATAAAGTATTCTAGCTTGCGTTCCTACAACTAATTTATTTTTCTTTGCATCTCTTATCCAAATCCAATTATCTCTATCTTGATATCTTCTATCAGGATCTATTATTTCCATAGCTGCTCTATCAGTTTTTTCTAAATCTTCTTGTTTTCCAGATAAGCAAACCCATCTAAATGGACCATACCCATAATCAAATAATTGTGGCCCTAATATATCTTCAACATATGATGGGAATATAAATCCATCTTTTTCATCTACTCCATTTTTAGATATTTCTTTGCACCCAGCATCATATATGGCTTTCATAAAACTATTTCCATAATCAAAAAAATATACACCTCTATTGTGTAGTTCTTTGATTAGTTCAAAATGCTTCATTAGTGTTTTATCAACTAATTTTGTAAATGTTTCTTTATCTTCTGCTAATAATTTTGTTCTTTCTTCAAATGTTATACCGCAAGGGCAATACCCACCATCATAAACAGCATGGCAAGATGTTTGATCTGATAATAAATCTATATGTATATTATCTTTAACTGCATATTCTAATAAATCCACTATATTACCATGATAAGCTATTGCACATGGCTCATTATTTTTTATACATTCATTAGCCATTTCAAAAGCTTCTTTACAAGTTTTAGCTATTTTACTAACCCAACCTTGTGTATATCTAGTTTCAATTCTAGAATAATCAACTTCAGCTATTATACCTACACCACCAGCTATTTCAACAGCTTTTCCTTGAGCTCCACTCATTCCACCTAAGCCCGATGTTACAAATAATTTTCCTCTTAAATCTGAATCTTTATCTATATTAAGCATTAATCTTCCTGCATTTAATAATGTTGAATATGTTCCATGCACTATTCCCTGTGGTCCTATATACATCCATCCTCCTGCTGTCATTTGACCATAGTTAGATACACCAATAGCAGATGCTCTCTTATAATCTTCTAAATTATCAAACATACCAACCATAAGACCATTAGTAAGTATAACTCTTGGTGCATCTGGTTTTGACTTAAATAATCCAAGTGGATGACCAGATTGAATTACCAATGTTTGATCTTCTGTTAAAACTTTTAAATATTCTTTTACTAATACATACTGCATCCAGTTTTGAAATACTTGACCTGTTTCTCCATATGTAACAAGTTCATAAGGATAAAGAGCTATATCAAAGTCTAGATTATTATCTATCATAACTTGAAAAGCCCTTCCCTCTATACATTTCCCTTCATATTCATCAATATTTTTTCCTTTTATATTGCCATCTGGTCTAAATCTATATCCATATATTCTCCCTGTAGTCATAAGTTCTTCTAAAAATTCTGGTGCTAATTCCTCATGATACTCCTCTGGTATATATCTTAATGCATTTTTTAATGCTAGCTTAATATCTTCTTGAGATAATTTAGATTCTCTTTTTGGTGCTCTTCTTATTCCATCTATAAAGTTAGGTACTTCTTTTGGTATATTAGTTATTTTTATACTCATAGAATTTTCTATCTCTTGATTTAAAATATTTAATTCTTTTACCATAAATTCTTCTCCCATTATTAATATCTTTATAAAATTTTTAATAAAATAAAAATAAATACTTTAATATAAAATATATTAAAATATTAATTAACTAATAACTCTTTACCTATTGCACTTTCAACAACCTCAACAAATAAGTTATCCTTTATTAACTCTTCTACAGTATTTATTTCTAAATACATAACTCTATCTTTCTCTACAAATGTTGTATGGTTTCTAACTGCATTGTATGCTGCATTACTTCCTACTCCAAGTTTTTTCTTTCCTCTTAAATCTATAGCTTGAGCTGCTCCTAATATCTCCATAGCTATTACCTTACGAGTATTTTCCATTATATCTCTTGCTTTTCTCGCTGCTATTGTTCCCATAGATACATGGTCTTCTTGATTTGCTGATGACGGTATTGAATCTACACTTGCTGGATGTGCCAAAACTTTATTTTCTGATACTAAAGATGCTGCACTATATTGTACTATCATAAATCCAGAATTTAAGCCTCCTTGGTTTACTAAGAATGCTGGTAAACCATGATTTATTGCTGGATTTACTAATTTTTCTAATCTTCTTTCTGATATATTTGCAAGTTCTGATAAAGCTATTCCTAAAAAGTCAAAACTTAATGCCATTGGTTGACCATGGAAATTTCCACCTGATATTACATCTTCTTTGTCTGCAAATATTATTGGATTGTCTGTTACTGAATTTATTTCTATATTTATCTTATTTGTTACATATTCTATTGCATCTTTGCTTGCACCATGTATTTGAGGTGTGCATCTTAAAGAATATGCATCTTGTACTCTAATCTCACCTTGTTTACTAGTCATTTCACTATTCTTTAATATATCTAATATATTTTTAGCTGTATTAATTTGACCTTTATGTGGTCTTACTTCATGAACTCTTTCATCCATAGCACATGTTATTCCATTTAATGCTTCCATTGTAAGACAATAAGCTATATCAGCTGTTTTTAATAAATTAATTGCATCATATGTAGTTAAAAGCCCTATGGCAGTCATAACTTGAGTTCCGTTTATAAGTGCTAGTCCTTCTTTCGAGGATAATCCATCTATTATATTTATTCCTGCTTTATTCATTGCATCTTTAGAACTCATTCTTTGCCCATTGTATATAGCTTCACCTTCTCCAATCATAGTTAAAACCATATGAGATAATGGTGCTAAATCTCCTGATGCTCCTAATGATCCTTTTTCTGGTATAATAGGATGAACTCCTTTATTTATCATATCTACTAAAGTCTGTAATGTCTCTATTTTTATACCTGAATATCCTTTAGATAAATTATTAACTCTAAGTAACATAATTGCTCTTACAATCTCTTCGCTTAATGGATTACCTACTCCACAAGAGTGACTTATTATTAAATTCTTTTGTAGTAATTTTGAATCCTCTCTAGATATAGCCACATCTGAAAACCTTCCAAAACCAGTAGTTATTCCATATGATATTTTTTCTTCATCTACCAACTTATCTACTAAAGCTCTAGCTTTTTTTACATTCATTATTGCATCATCAGTAATTTCAACTTCATAATTATGTCTACAAACATTAACAACATCTTCAATAGTTAAACTTTTGCCATCAATAAGAACTTTTTCCATATTTATACTCCTTAATAATTATTTTATACTCATGTCTCCATAAAATATATTCCCATGATTTCTTTNTCATGTCTCCATAAAATATATTCCCATGATTTCTTTATTAGTACAAAAAAAAGACAAACTATAAAATTTTGTAGTTTGTCTTTTTTATTTATTTTCTAGTTATTACACTTTCTCTTTCCACTATTCTGTAAGGTAATTCTATTTTTTTACTTTCTAATGGTTCTTTATTTATTAACTTTATAACCATTCTCATAGCAACAGCTCCCATATCATATAAAGGTTGATATACTGTTGTTAACTTAGGTCTATACATTTTTGCTATTTTAACATCATTAAATCCTGCAACTGAAATATCTTCAGGTACTTTATATCCTTTATCACAAGCTGCATTTATAGCACCTATAGCAGCTTCATCTCCAGTTACAAATGCAGCATGAGGTACTATACCTTCTTCTAAAAGCTCATTCATACTCTTATAACCAGCTTCATAAGTAGTTCCACCGTATTTTATTAAACTTTCATCTAATTTTATATTATTTTCATTTAAAGCTTGTTCATATCCAGCTAGTCTTTCTCTTTCTAATATCGTATCATCTTTACTTGTCATTATGAATGCAATATCTTCATGGCCTTTATCTATAAGATATTTAGTCATATCATATGTTGCTTCTGTGTTACTTGTACTAACTGTATATATATCATAATCTCTTGCCGTTTTACTTATATATGTTGCTGGTATTCCACAATTTTGAATATAGTTTATATGATCTTCTTCAACTTTCCAACAAATCATAACTATACCTTCTACTTGCTTGGCTCTAAGTAAATTTATACTTTTTAGTTCTTGTTCTTTATCTGAATAAGTATTTGCTAAAAGTATTTCATAATCATACATCTTTGCTACTTCTTCTATTCCATTTAATATTTCATTTACAAAAGAATCCGAAACTTCAGGAACTATTACTCCTATTAATTGACTTCTTTTTGTTACTAAACTTCTCGCTAGTGGGTTTGGTATATATCCTGTTTCTTTTATTACATCTAAAACTTTTTGTTTAACTTCATCCGTTACTGGTTTTGAGTCATTTATTACTCTAGATACTGTAGATATAGAAACGCCTGCTTTTTTAGCTACATCTTTTATAGTTATTGTACCTCTCATATTGATATCCTCCTTATGTAGTACTATTTATTTCAATTCGATATAATCTATTTTAAAACTCAATTATACTATTATTATAGTATTATGTAAACATAATTATTTTATTTTTGACCTTTCTTATTTAAATTATGTATTTCATTATATAAACTTATTCAACATAAATAAAAGGTACTGGTATAAAACCAGCACCTTTATTACTAAATATTCTTATTAGCATCCATCACCAAATAATCCACCACAAGAGCAAGCTATTAATAATAATATTAAGAATGGTATCCAATCAGTTATACATATTTCATTCCAAGTATCTCCAAATGCTAAGAATAAGAAGAATAATATTATTATCCACCATCCTGCACCAAAGTCATCATCGCATCCACCAAAGAATCTATCTAACATAATAAAAATCCCCCTTGTATATTGTTTGATAAACCATATATAAGTTTATATATGATTTTAATACCTATGATGTTACTTTAAATCTTATTTTCTAATTAAAGCATCCTCCACAGCTACAAAGTATTAATAATACTATTAAGAATGGTATCCATGCCATTATATCTAGATCATTCCAGCAATCTCCAAATGCTAAGAATAAGAAGAATAATATTATTATCCACCATGCTCCTTCTCCAAAAAATCCATCATTACCAAATAATCTTTCTAACATTTTGCTACCTCCTGTTGATATTTATATTGAGCTTTCGCTCTTAACATATAATATGCAACTAAGGTAATTTGTGATATTGTTTTTATACAGTTTTATTTTATTTTCCAAAGAAAAAGGATGCAAAATTCGCATCCTTTTTCACATTACTAATTATRATTTARTTACTAATTATAATTTAGCAGTCATATCCATTATCTAAGCATCCACAGTCTTCGTCAAAGCCTCCACCACATGAGCATACAATTAGTAATAATATTAAGAATGGTATCCAGTCAGTTATACATATTTCACTCCAACATTCTTGGAAAGCTAAGAATAAGAAGAATAATACTATTATCCACCATGCTCCACCGTTAAAGAATCCATCTCCACCGAATATTCTACTTAATTTACCACCCACAAATATCCCCTCCTTAAATATATATACAATTAGAAAAACTTAGCTGACTATAGGATTTTTCATCCTTCTAATTATATACTATGTAAATTTTTATAAAGTGTTATTAAATTTTTGAATTTTTTTATTTTTAAAGGGACTGAGGTAGTCCCTTTAATATTGTTTAACAGCATCCTCCATCAAAACCAAAGTTAGTTAATAGTAATATTAATAATACTATCCAAATTAAAGCCATATCATCACAGAATAACCATTCGAATAAATCGTCACCTAATAAAAGTATTGCTGCTATTATTAATATTATTATTAATCCACCACCTCCGAATCCACATCCTCCAAAGAAACGTTGAATTCCTTGATGTTCTGACATTATTTATGCCCCCTTTTTTATTTATAGGTAACTATTTTATTACCTATTTAATAAATAATATGTATTTATGAATAAAATTGTTACATTTTACTATTTTATAGAATTAATATATTTGGGCAAAAAAAAAGAAATCATATAGATTTCTAAAAACTAATAACAACTATCATCAAAATTAAATAGTAATAAAATTATTAATATTATCCAAATCCACATACTGTCATCATCAAAAAAATTATCAAGTAAATCTGTACAGATTATTAGAAAAACTAAAACTATTATTATTAATAATTTATTACCAAATATTCCATCTTTTCCTCCAAAAAATCGGGATATCGTATCTTCTAGCTTAGCCATGACATTCCCTCCATTAAAATTGCTACTATACTAACTATATGTATTAATTGGTAAAGAAGTTACCTCTATCAATCCCTTATTAATAATTTTTTCTAGCTCTTGTTCACATAAATCATTATACTTTTCTACATCTTCTAAATATTTTAAATCTGATTCTGAAATACTTTTTATTAAACTTTCTATAGATTTAACTTTGTACTCTTTATATTCCTTCACTAAAAAAGATGTATTTGAACTTTTTATTCCATTTTTTAAATTAATTAATCTGGATATATATTCATCCTTTTTTGCTATTACCTCTTCTTCTTTTTTTACTATATCCTCTAAAATTATATTACTTTCTACTATGTAGTCTTCTATTTTTTGAATATCTAATGTTATAGAATTATAGTAAAGATTTGTTAATATAACTAAGAATACTGCTATAGATGATATTAATAGTCCTATGTATTTCATAAGTTTCCTCCTATGTTAAAATTTATATATGTTAAATTTATATTCACACTTTATAACTTTATTACTTTTTATTTAAATGTATATTGAAAAATTGTCCATCTTATATTAAACTACAATTAAAAATATCATTTATTACAGGAGGGTAATATGTTTGAAAAAGTAAGATCAATAGTTTCTGAACAATTATCTATAGATGATGTAGATACTATAACTCTAGAAACATCTTTAACTGACGATTTAGAAGCAGACTCTTTAGATGCAGTTGAAGTTATAATGGCTCTTGAAGATGAATTTGGTATAGAAATACCAGATGAAGAAGCTGAAAACTTCAAAACAATAGGAGATATTTGTAAATTTATAGAAAATAATAAATAAAACCGAGAGTTATCTCGGTTTTATTTATTATTAACAATAGCAATCATCGTCATAGTTATTGTTATTAAATAAAAATAATATAAATACTATAGCTATAATCCATATTAATGAATTATTTTGATCAAAAAAACAACCTAAATCTCCATTTCCAAGTACTAATAATACTACTAATCCTAATATAAGAAAGACTAACGTTGGGTTATCATCAAAAAGATCAAATCCTCTAAACATCCCCTTTAATTGATCCACCTACACTCCCTCCTTTAATATGTAGACAATTYRTTTATAGATAAGTCTACAGGAACAAATTTCAATAGAGCAGGATTTAGGAAGCTGTTAGAAATATTAACTGCACGTAATGCAGATGGAG
>NZ_CP048741.1:409865-413597 GCF_018336475.1 Romboutsia sp. 13368 | reverse complement strand
TATATGAATAATATTTATATTTAGTGCTTGTATATAAAAAAAGAAGCATTAACTTTTATATTAATACTTCTTTCTTAGAGTTTATTTTTCTTCATAAAATCTTACGTTTTTTATAACTATATCTATACTTCCGTCTGGATTTTGTCTTACACTATATTTCATTGGATCTTCAAAATCTGTTAAATCTCCTTTTATATCAAACCCATTATCTGTTTTTATACTTCTCTTTTTAAGTTTCTTTTCAACCCATTTTTTATCTATATTAAAGCTTTCTTCTAATCCCTTATCTTCCATATGTTCTTTAAAGCTTTCTTTAAGTTCATTATCTTTTATAGAACTTTCTACAAAATCATGTAAATCAATTTCATGTTTCTCTTTTAATGTATAATTTAATATACTTCTTACTTCTTCAGCTTGTTTTATATCACTACTTAAAGCATTTGTTATCCAGTTTTCTGCAGTATTTTTAAATACTTTTGTCTTATATTTATCATCATCTATTTTTTCTGCATTTAAAAATTCTGTTATAAACTTAGATTCTAATTCTGCTTTTTCTGCATCCTTATCTAAAAGTCTTAAATGGAACTCATCATTCATCCCACTTACACCAATTAAAGCACATTGCTTTTGTCTTCCTGTCTCAGGTATTCCAATTTCATTTGCAACCATTTGTATATTAAACTTTTCATCTACAAATTCTATAGAATGAGTATATAATTTTTTATAATCTAATTTTAATATAGCTACATATTTTTCATCTTTTACTGTATATAAACAAATAGCTAAGTCACAAGATTCTAGTTCTGCATTTATTTTCATAATATCAAAAAGATAAGCAGCTATTTCTTTTGAATTTTCTAAGAATGTACTTTCATCATATATTATTTGTTCACAACAATTTTTAACTATATTATCATTGTAGTTTTTAAAAGTACCTTTTCTCAAATCATCATCTTTTGTAACTCTCTTTATTATTTTTTGAAAAAATTTATCTACCTCAGGGTTTATTTTACCTTCAAAATCATTTAATATTGGTACATCACTATTTTTATCTAGAACATGTACAATAAATTTATGTATTATCATAATTCCCACCTCAATTAATTATTTTTTTCTTAGTTTTTCAATTAAACAATTTATATCATTTGGTAAGTCAGCTTTAAACTCTAATTGTTCTTTTGTTCTTGGCTGATTAAATACTAAACTATATGCATGAAGAGCTTGTCTATTTATAAGATTCTCATCTACATAGCCATATAATTCATCACCTATTATACCATGACCAATATGAGACATATGAACTCTTATTTGATGAGTTCTACCAGTTTCTAACTTTACTTCTAATACGGTTGCATCCTCTAATCTTTCTAAAACTTTATAATGTGTTACTGATGCTTGTCCCCTTTCATCTACTACTCTTTTTATACTATCTTCAGTAGGTCTGTATATTGGTTCATCTATAGTACCTTCATCATCTTTTACAATGCCCTTTACTACTGTTATATATTTTTTTTCAACATTATCATTACTCATATCTAAAGATAATGTATGATGTGCGTATGCATTTTTAGCAACTATTACAAGACCAGATGTATTCATGTCTAATCTATTTACAAATCTTATTTTTACTTTTTCAGATTTTTCGTTGATATAATGTGTCACTCCATTAGCTATAGTATTATCAAAATGACTTTTAGTTGGATGTACTACCATAAATGGAGGTTTATTAACCATTATTATATCAAAATCATCATATATTATATCTAAATTTAAATTTTGAGATTCAAAGTTTGCCATGTCTTCTTCTATCTTTACTTCTATTAAATCTCCTTTTTTAAGCTTGGTACTTGGCTTTTTAAAAATTCCATTTACAAGTACACTTTGCTCTCTTTTCATTTTTGATATTGACCTTACAGAAAAATTTAATTTATCTAATAAAACTTCCTTTAGAGTTAATTCTTCTTCATTTGTATACGATATAAGGTTGTATTTTTGATATTCCTTTTTAAACAAATTTACACCTACTTTCATTAATTATAACATTATCTATTTTATACTATTTTGTCAAAATAGATAAGGATTTTTTAATACTATAAAATTATATTTTATCATAATATAATTTACTAATAAATCACCTTATTAGTATACCAAATTATGCTATAATACAAAGTATAAAGGGGTGTAAAAATGAGAAGAATTATAACTATAAATTCAAATCAAGTAAATAAATCTGTTGAGACAAAAAAAGTCCTAACAGAAAAACTAATAAATGCAGAATTTGAGGTTACATATAATTTCTGTAAAGATTCAGAACTTATAATATCAATTGGTGGTGATGGGTCTTTTCTAAAAACAGTTCACGATTTTAATTTCCCTCAAATACCTATAATTGGAATAAATACAGGTCATCTTGGTTTCTTTCCAGAAATATCACCTAATCATATAGATAGATTTATTGAATTGTATAAAAATAATAGTTTTTTAGTTCAAGATATATCTTTAATTGAAGCTAATATATATACTAATGATTGTAAATCTAATATGTATGCTATAAATGAAGTTGTTGTTAAAGGAGATAAATCTAGAACTATACATCTTAACTTAAATGTTAATAATAAGCATATACAAAAGTTTAGTGGTGATGGAATGATTATATCTACTCCAACTGGATCTACTGCTTATAATTATGCAGCTGGTGGAAGTATAGTAGACCCTGGATTAAATCTCATGCAACTTACACCGCTTTATCCTATAAATACAAATGCATATAGGTGTTTTACTTCTAGTATAATTTTTTCTAGTGATTCGATAATAGAAATAATACCTGAATATAGATTTGAAGACTCTATTCTAATAGTAATAGATGGGGTTGAATATAGATTTAGTCAAATGTCAGATATTAAAATATCAGTATCTGACTTAAAAATAAAGCTACTTCGAATGTTTGATTATGAATTTTGGAGTAGAGTTTCAGAAAAATTCTTATAATATGTTGGAGGAATACATATGAAAATTGGAGTAATGAGTGATACTCATGGAAGCTTAACTTATTTTGAAAAAGCATTAGATATATTATCTGAGTGTGATGTTTTAATTCATGGAGGAGATATACTATATCATGGTCCTAGAAATGATATACCTGAAGGATATAATCCAAAAGGACTAATTTCTAAAATAAATTCTTTAGATAATATAATTATAGCTCGTGGTAATTGTGATGCTGATGTAGACCAAATGGTAATAAATCATCCTATTCAAAGCCCTTACCTTATGACTCAATTTGGAGAAACTAGAATAGTAACAACTCATGGTTATACAGATTCTAAAGAAGATGTAATAAAAAAAGCTAAGAGTATGGGTGCTGATATACTTATCATGGGGCATACTCATGTTAAAGAATTATATGTTGATGAAAACTTAGTTGTTTTAAACCCTGGAAGTACATCTATTCCTAAAGATGGTACTCATTCCGTTGCAATAATAGATATTATTCAAAGTGATGATGAGATAGATATGAACTTTAATTTAATAGATATAAATACAGGTAATATAATAAATTTAGATTAATTCATTAAAACTATAAGGAGTGGTAAATTTACCACTCCTTAATTAATTATTCTTCATCTAAATCTTTTTTATCGTTATTTTTCTTTGACTCATGAAAGTGTTTACTTTCATGTTTTTTCTTACTCTCTTTTACTGGTTTAGATTTAACTACTTTTTGTTTATTAT
>NZ_CP048741.1:409261-409859 GCF_018336475.1 Romboutsia sp. 13368 | reverse complement strand
TGCCTCTGCTTCTGCTTCAGCGTCTACGTTTGCATCTACGTCTGCATCTACATCTGCGTTTGCATCTACGTCTGCATCTACATCTGCGTTTGCATCTACGTCTGCATCTACATCTGCATTTGCATCTACATCTGCATCTACATCTGCATCTGCGTTTGCATCTACATCTGCATCTACATCTGCATCTAAGTCTAAGTCTGCATCTACATCTGCATCTAAATCTACATCTGCATCTACATCTGCATCTAAATCTAAATCTGCGTCTACATCTGCATCTAAATCTACATCTGCGTCTACATCTGCATCTAAATCTACATCTGCGTCTACATCTGCATCTAAATCTACATCTGCGTCTACATCTGCATCTAAATCTAAATCTGCGTCTACATCTGCATCTAAATCTAAATCTGCGTCTACATCTGCATCTAAATCTAAATCTGCATCTATATCTGCTTCGGCTTCCGCTTCTGCCTCTGCTTCTGCCTCTGCTTCTGCATTAGCATTAGCCGCTGCATTCGCATTGGCTTCTGAATCTGAGTCTGARTCTGARTCTGAGTCTGAATCTGARTCTGAATCTGAGTCTGAATCTGAGTCTGAA
>NZ_CP048741.1:408789-409254 GCF_018336475.1 Romboutsia sp. 13368 | reverse complement strand
ATCAGTATCTCTTTTAGTATTATTCATCATTATCTTCATCATGACATTCATCATTATCTTCATCATCATTAATACATTCGTTTGTTCCATCTACAGTATATTTATGCTTTTTACCGCAGCAACCACAAGTAATGTATATATTTATTGGTGTAGTAACATTAATTGGACCTATATTATTATTGTTATTTGCGTTTGATTGGTTATCATTATTAGCACTTGAATTAGATGTTGTATTTGCTTCTGCATTTGCATCTGCATTTGCGTCTAAATCTGCATCAGCTTCTGCATCTGCTTCTGCATCTGTGTGGATACATGCGTCTGCATATGCTTCTACTTCTGCATCTGCATCAGCTTCTGCTTCTGCTTCTGCTTCTGCTTCTGCTTCTGCTTCTGCTTCTGCTTCTAAAGCAGAGTCTATTATTTCATCTGAATTGTCAACCTTTTCAGTAATATTTTCATTTTTTT
>NZ_CP048741.1:408584-408764 GCF_018336475.1 Romboutsia sp. 13368 | reverse complement strand
TTCGCTTCTACTTCTGCCTCTGCCTCTGCTTCTGCTTCTGCTTCTGCTTCTGCTTCTGCCTCTGCTTCTGCTTCTGCVTCTGTGTTGATACATGCATCTGCATTTNNGCTTCTGCATCTATATCTGCCTCTGCATCTACATCGGCTTCTGATTCTGCCTCTGCATCTGTATGGATACATA
>NZ_CP048741.1:404951-408577 GCF_018336475.1 Romboutsia sp. 13368 | reverse complement strand
TTCTGCTTCTGCCTCTGCCTCTGCTTCTGATTCTGCCTCTGCTTCTGCCTCTGCTTCTGCCTCTGCTTCTGCTTCTGCTTCTACTTCTGCTTCTGCATCTGTGTTGATACATGCATCTGCATTTGCTTCTGCTTCTACTTCTGCTTCTGCATCTATATCTGCCTCTGCATCTACATCGGCTTCTGAYTCTGCCTCTGCATCTGTATKGTTATCTAAACCTATATCTATATCTTCTTCACCTTTATGCTCTAAATCTTTATGATATTTATCGTCTTTCATTTTTTATTCTCTCCTTAATATATTTTTGATCTCTAACTTATTTAATTATAGGAAATACTTCTTATCCTAAATTTTATACTTTCGTATATATTAGCTGCTATTCAAGAGTATTTGATTAAGTAGATAAATAATCTACTTAATAATATATATTATTTATTTAGATAAATTGTTACAACTTGTCTTAAGATAATATCAAGTTTAAATAAAAAAACAGCCCTATATAGGACTGTTTTTTATTTAAACTAATATTATCTTAATCTTTCAGCATATTTTTGTGCTATCTTAACTATTAAATTTGAGCATTTTTCTAAGGCTATTACTGGAATACATTCATTTTTACTATGGAAATTAAGCCCGCCTGTAAATATGTTTGGACATGGTAATCCCATAAATGATAACCTAGCTCCATCTGTACCTCCTCTAATTGGTACTATTATTGGAGTTATATCACATTCTTTCATAGCATCTTCTGCTATATCTACTATAAACTTAACTGGTTCTACTTTTTCTTTCATATTATAGTATTGATCATTTAACTCTAATGTAACTCTACCATTATATCTTTCATTTATCTTTGATATAGCATCTTTCATATATTGCTTTCTATGTTCAAACTTTTCTTTACTATGGTCTCTTATTATATAAACCATAGTTGCATTTTCAACATTTCCATTTATATCATTAAGATGATAGAATCCTTCATATTCTTCTGTAGTTTCAGGTCTTTCACTTTGAGGGAACATTTGTGATATTTCAGCTGCTATATGTAATGCATTTATTAACTTATTTTTTGCAGACCCTGGATGTACATTTCTACCTTGTATACTTATTGTAGCTCCTGCAGCATTAAAGTTTTCATATTGAAGCTCTCCCATTATTCCACCATCAATAGTATATGCATATCTTGCTCCAAATTTCTCAACATTAAATAAATTTGCTCCTCTACCTACTTCTTCATCTGGTGTAAATCCAATTTTTATATCCCCATGTTTTATTTCTGGATTATTCACTAAATATTCAACCGCAGTAATTATTTCAGCTATTCCAGCCTTATCATCTGCTCCAAGTAAAGTTGTACCATCTGTAACAATTAAATCTTCGCCTACGAATTTCTTTAAATCTGGATAATCTTTTGGAGATGTTATAATATTTAATTCTTTATTTAAAACTATATCATTACCATCATAATTTTTTATTATTTTAGGATTCACATTTTTTCCAGTAACATCTGGTGCTGTATCTAAGTGAGATATAAATCCTATAGTTTCTACACCTTCTGTATTTCCTTTTAATGTCGCCATAACATAGCTATTCTCATCAACATGTGCATCTTCTAATCCTAAAGATTTTAATTCTTCTACTAAATAATTTGCAAAAACTCTTTGCCCTTCACTTGATGGACAATTTGCATTTTTAGGATTTGCAGTTGTATCAAAAGTAACATATTTTAAAAATCTTTTAACTACTTTTTCTCTCATATTCAACCCTTCCTTTATCACTTTTATTAGATTTTATATATATTATTTAATATATCCATTATATTACAATATTATATTAAAGTATATGTAGTTTAAAAATCTATTATCTACTTATAGCTTAATATAATAATTAATCAAAAAATAAAACACTATTTTTATAGTGTTTTATTATGTATATATTCTTACTTTTTTTATTCTATTCTTATCTAAACTTTCTATACAGAATTTTATATTATCTACTTCAATTACTTCATTTTCTTCAGGTAGTCTTCTTAGATATCCTATTATATATCCCCCTATAGAATCAAATTCTTCAAANNNNATATTATATTAAAGTATATGTAGTTTAAAAATCTATTATCTACTTATAGCTTAATATAATAATTAATCAAAAAATAAAACACTATTTTTATAGTGTTTTATTATGTATATATTCTTACTTTTTTTATTCTATTCTTATCTAAATTTTCTATACAGAATTTTATATTATCTACTTCAATTACTTCATTTTCTTCAGGTAGTCTTCTTAGATATCCTATTATATATCCCCCTATAGAATCAAATTCTTCAGACTCTAATTTAACTCCTATAAGTTCATTTACATCTGTAATTTTTATACTTCCATCTACAATATATTCATCTTCTTTTATTACTTGTATTTCTTCTTCTTCTTCATCATATTCATCTTCTATATCCCCAACAATTACTTCAACTAAATCTTCTATAGTTATAAGACCTGATGTTCCACCATATTCATCTACAACTATAGCCATTTGACTTTTTTCTATTTTCATTTCTTCTAGTAGTTGTGTGATTTTTTTAAATTCATATGTAAAGAATGGTTCTCTTATATAATCTTTTATATCAAATTTTTCTATTTCTTCATCACTTAAAAATATTATATCTTTTATATTTAAAATACCTATTATATCATCTATTGATTCATTATAAACAGGCATCCTACTAAACTTTTCATTTTTAAACATATCTATTATTTCTTCATACTTATCTTCACTATTTATAGCTATCATATCTAATCTTTGTACCATAGCTTCTTTAGCTTGCATATCACCAAATTGGAATACATTATTTATTATTTGTCTTTCTTCAATTTCAAGAACTCCTTCTTCATGACTTACATTTACCATAGTCTTTAGTTCTTCTTCTGTTATATATGGCTGATTGCCTTTATCTTTTATTCCCAATAATTTAAATATTATGTTTGTAACTAAATTAAATATCCATACTATTGGTCTTAATATAAATATGATTACTTTTATTGGTTTTGATACAAAGATAGCAACCTTCTCAGAATTATTAGCAGCTATAGTTTTTGGAGTTATTTCTCCAAATAATAATACTAACACAGTCATAACTGCAGTAGCTACAGGTACACCTTGAGGACCAATTAATGAAATAAATAAAGATGTAGATATAGACGTAGCTGCTATATTTACAACGTTATTACCAATTAATATTGAACTTAATAGCTTATTTGAATCTTCTATCAAACTTGCAACTAATTTAGCGCCTTTAACTCCTTCTTCTTGCATATGCCTTATTCTTATCTTACTTAATGACATTAGTGATGTTTCTGATGCAGAGAAAAAACCTGATGCTAGAAGTAGTATCACTAATGTTATTGTTTGAATTAAAATACTGGTCGAATCCAACCCTTACCACACTCCTAAAATTTATTTTAATTTAATAAATTATATCATATTTAATTAGATTTGGTAAATAATATAAACTTCTATATTTTATATTATATTTTACATTTTATATAATCTGTATTCGAAATATAACTTATTCATTATGATTAATGGCTAATAAAATATAACAAAAGTTTATGTATAAATTCTTTATAAT
>NZ_CP048741.1:404067-404361 GCF_018336475.1 Romboutsia sp. 13368 | reverse complement strand
TTGTATTCGAAATATAACTTATTCATTATGATTAATGGCTAATAAAATATAACAAAAGTTTATGTATAAATTCTTTATAATTTGATAAATTTAGATAAATATTGTCAATAAACTATATTTTTCTAAAAAATGCGTAACATTCCGTCAAGAAATACATATGTTATATTAAGAGAAACTTAATATTAGTTTCTCTTAACAGACAAAATTTTAAAACTCCTGTAAATATTTTAGCGATCGGATATAAAGAAATTTCCCCCTCATTTTAAACACCTATTCCCCCCGTAGGTGTTTTTT
>NZ_CP048741.1:403917-404043 GCF_018336475.1 Romboutsia sp. 13368 | reverse complement strand
AAAATATTAAATTGTTAATACTTATTACTGAGAGCGGAAAATTATATATCTCTCCCCCTAATAAGTATATATGGCGTCTACAAACTCCCCCTTGTAGACGCCAATTTTTTAACTATATTTTCTTTA
>NZ_CP048741.1:402979-403169 GCF_018336475.1 Romboutsia sp. 13368 | reverse complement strand
GTCTTCTCTTAAAATCATACTCTAATAAAGATCTTTTTACTTCATATATACTTTCAAATCTATTGTCTATTAGTAATTGGTTTAAAGTTTCTTCCTGTATTTTATAATGCTCTTTAGCAGTCTTTAACTTTCCATCWATACTTTTTTTATCACCTAGGCATTTTTCATATTCTATTCTTTGAGTTTCTAA
>NZ_CP048741.1:401493-401751 GCF_018336475.1 Romboutsia sp. 13368 | reverse complement strand
AATAAGATTTATATTGCTTATGATATTCTATATAAAACTCAGATTCTTTTTCATAATTATAATCACTTAACTTTATTTTTTCTTTGGAAAAATCAACATAATATATACTAGATAAATCGTAGTTTAGAATAAATGATTCTAGTAGTGTATGCAATGTCAAAATTACCTGATTAGAATTAGCAATAGGAAGTGACTTATAATAAGTTGAAATTGTTTTCCTAAGGTTTTCATCAAGATTATTTTTCTTTAATATATTAT
>NZ_CP048741.1:398494-399947 GCF_018336475.1 Romboutsia sp. 13368 | reverse complement strand
TTAATATAGCTTAAGCTTACTTTTAATTTGATAATTTAAATKCATCATTTAATATCTTAAAATTATCTTTTACTCCACTTGTTGTATAAACTTGTTTATCATTAGTTATAAATATGGCATCTACATTTTCTAATGATTCTACAAACTCCAATCCTTCTTCTACACCTTTAGTAAATACTAAAGTAGACAGTGCATCTGCATCTATTGATTTATCACTAACTATAGACACACCTGCTATACTAGTTTCAAAAGGATATCCTGTTTTAGGATTTAAAATATGATGGTATTTTACTCCATCTTTTTCTATAAATCTTTCATATATACCAGATGTTACAACTGACTTATCAGTAACTTCTAATACACCTACTACCTCACCTCTGCTATCAAATGGATTTTGAATACCTATTTTCCAATTTGTATCTCCATTTTTTAATCCTAATGCATATATATTTCCACCTAAATCAATTATAGCTTGATCTACATTTTCTTCTTTTAACATATTTGCTACTTCATCAGCCACATATCCTTTTGCTATACTACCTAAGTCTAACATCATATTTGGCTCTTCTAAAAATACTTCTTTAGTTTCATCATTCATAATTACCTTAGAATAGTCTATATTTTTAATAGTTTCTTCTATTTCATCTTTATTAGGAACCTTTGCCTCTGGTAAACCTATACTCCATAATTTAACTAAAGGACCTATTGTTACATCATATCCACCTTGTGATATTTGTGAATAGTGTATACCTTTTTTTATAATATCATAGCTTGTTTCACTTAGCTTTACAGGTTTTATACCTGCATTTTCATTTAAATTAGTTAGCTCTGTATTTTCTTTATTTATACTAACTAAATTTTCTATTTCAAGAATTCTATCAAATACTTTATCTAATATTTCTTCACTACCGCCATTATATAAGGTTACTTTTATAGCTGTTCCCATAAATAGCTCTAGTCTACTAATTGGCTCAGATGCTGAAGTTTCAATTTCTTTATCGCATCCAGTAGCTCCTATAACTAAAAATAGTGACATTATTATCGTTATAATTTTTCTAGTCATTGCCATCCTCCTATCCTCTTTATTTATATATATTTTTTCATTTTTTTACATTAAAGTCAACATTTGTACATTGCAATAATAAAAAGGCTATAGAATTAATCCATAACCTTTGTTAAATCTTTATTATTTTACTTGTGATAAAGCTTCTTCAACACTAGCTATAAAAGCAGGTACTTTTATACTAACACCAGATACTGCATCTGTATGTCCTTCATCATCTGATAATATTACTTTAGATAAATCAAAATCATTTTCTATTATGAAATCTTGTAAACTTTCTATTTGCTCAGTCCAAGTAGCACTTTGATTAGCCATTACATATGTTCCAGCTTCTACAGCATCTCTTTTACTAGTTCCATCTTCAAATTTAATATCTATTTTAACATCTAC
>NZ_CP048741.1:397600-398199 GCF_018336475.1 Romboutsia sp. 13368 | reverse complement strand
CTTACCTAATGAATTAATAATAGWAATAAAAGGAGATGAATATGATAGTTCTGATGATTTGATACTATCTCATTAATTATGACTAAACATAACAAAACTTATAAAATGATATATATGTCACTTCTTGTATCTATGGCTTTAGTATTATCATTAGTTGAACGTATGATGCCACTTCCATTTGTAGCTCCTGGTGCTAAGTTAGGTTTAGCTAATTTAGTTATTATTATAGCAGTTTATACATTAGGTAACTATAGAGATGCCTTTGTTATTTTAATTTTAAGAGTTATATTAGCTGCTATGGCATCAGGTAATTTATCTTCACTACTATATAGTATTAGTGGTGGTATTTTAAGTTTCTTAGCTACAATTATTGTAAAAACTTTAGGTGGTAAGCATGTCTCTATAATAGGCGTTAGTGCTTCATCTGCTGTTTTTCATAATATAGGTCAGCTATTAACTGCTTCTCTTATATTACATAACTTTAACGTATTTTTATATTTACCAGTTTTATCTATAGTAGGTATAATAACTGGAGTRTTTATWGGWTTATCTGCTAACTATATATTAAATCATTTTTATAAAACTTCTTATTTTAATAA
>NZ_CP048741.1:395194-397403 GCF_018336475.1 Romboutsia sp. 13368 | reverse complement strand
TTTATCTTCTTTTGGTAATTTATATAATGTAGGATTAACGTTAAATTCTTTTATTAAATCATTAACTTCTGTTAATGACCTTTCTTTCTTATCTTTTGATATGTTTGACTTAGAGGCTCTTATTAAAATATTTTTAGGGGAATGTGCTATATCTATAAATTCTAATAATTGAGTTTTATATCCTAAACATTCTAATAAGTTAGCTCTAATTACATCTGTCATAAGAGCTGACACTCTTTCTTTTACTATTCCATACTTAGATAGTATTGGTAAAGTTTCTGGTTTCATTTGACTATTAAATTCATGCTGACAACATGGTACTGAGAATATCATCTTTGTATTCCACTTTATAGCATTATATAAAGCATAATCTGTAGCAGTATCACATGCATGTAATGTTATTACCATATCAACTTTATTATTGTACTTGAATCCATTTATATCTCCAAGCTCGAACTTTAAGTTTTCATACTTATACTTCTTAGCTATATCATTACATTTTTTAATAACATCTGCTTTTAAGTCTAATCCTATCATTTTTACATTTATCTTTTTTATCTCTGTAAAGTAATAATATAAAACAAATGTTAAGTATGACTTTCCACATCCAAAATCTAATACAGTTAACTCTTCGAAATTATTCTTCTTAACTTCATCATCTATAATTTCTATAAATCTATTTATTTGTTTATACTTATCATACTGAGAATTTACAACTTTACCTTCTTTTGTAAATACCCCTAAATCTATAAGTGGTTGTATTATTGTACCTTCTTTTAATATATAATTCTTCTCTTTGTTGTGTCCTTTAACAACAATATTAGAATTATCACTTCTTTTTTTACCTAAGAAAACTTTATTTTTCTTAGATATTTTTAAATCAAAATTCATATTTGTTGCCCAAGCAGAAAGTTGCTTATATTTAGATTCCATATACTCTAATATTTTACTTTCTAATGTATCTAATTCAATATTTTCATGAAAAACTTGCTTATCAGTATATTTCTCTACTTGATAATATTTATTTTTAGAATTTTCCTTTAATGAAATTACTATTTTATTAAACTCTTCATTTTTATCTTTTTTATTGCTTATAACTACTTTTAAAATTTCTTGCTCTACAATTTCTTTAATTGATTTTTTTAATTCTTCCATTTAGTCACACCTTATCATTAGTTATTTTTATATAACTATATTATTGTATATAATAGATTAATTCAAACTATTTTTCTTCTATTTGCTTTTCCATTTTATCTAACTTTTTATTATATAAGAATACATAAAACGCCGCTGAAAATACTACTATATATCCTATAATACTTAATATATCTGGATATTGATTAAATATAAATATACTTAGTATTGCTGAGAATATTATATTAGTATAATCAAATATAGATATTTCTTTAGCTGGTGCATATCTATAAGCTAATGTTATACCAAATTGCCCTAAACTTGCAAATATTCCTGCTAAAAGTAAGTAGATTAATTGAGATATTGTCATTGGTTCATAAACATATATAAATATAGGCAAAATAGTTATTAATGAAAACATTGAGAAGAAAAATACTATAGTATAAGACTGCTCCTTATTTCCTAATACTCTTAAACAAGTGTATGCTGATGCTGCAAATAATGCTCCAAATATTCCTGATAAGTAAGGTATAATCTCTATACTAAACGTAGGTTTTATTATAAGTAAAGCACCCGTAAATGCTATTATAATAGATATTATCTGTTTTCTATTTATTTTTTCTTTTAAAAATAAAGCGCATAAAAGAACAGATAAAAATGGACTTAATTTATTTAACATATTTGCATCAGATAATACTAATTTATCTATAGCATAATAATTTAATATTACACCTAAGGTACCAAAAGTAGACCTCATTAATAATACTTTTCTATTTTCTTTTTTTCCTGTAAAACTTCCTTTATGTTTAATTATTAAATACAATGCAACAGTTGCAGATACTAAATTTCTAAAGAAAACTTTTTGAAAGTTCGGTAAATCTCCTGCTAGCTTTACACATGCTGACATTAGTGCAAATCCTAAAGCAGATAATATAATGAATATTATTCCTTTTGTTCTGTCTGAACTAACTATTTTATTCATGTTTTATCCTCCTTTTTATATTTTTTATTTAATATTTAGATGGTATTTTTAATATTTTAAATATATTAATATAGTTTATATTATAAATTAATC
>NZ_CP048741.1:395084-395175 GCF_018336475.1 Romboutsia sp. 13368 | reverse complement strand
TGTAATATATACAATACTCCTATAAATTAATTATTTTCTTTTTCTGTTAGCTCTTTCTATATTTATCTTATTTCCTTTTATTTTTATATCT
>NZ_CP048741.1:381734-395074 GCF_018336475.1 Romboutsia sp. 13368 | reverse complement strand
AGCTACTTTTTATTTTTTAATTTATACAAACTTAAAATTCGCTACGCTTGAGCGATGTATCGGCGAAACATTTCATATCGCCAACGATATATCCTCGTTACCACTTTRAKMAAYRKKYWRTAATTTTTAATTATATTAAAAATATAAAAAATACGAGCATTATTAACGATTTTTATTAATAATACTCGTATTTTTTTATCATATAACACTTTGTATATATAGCATTAATACATATATTTGCTTATGTATCTAATATAAGCTTTATTATAAATCACCTAATTCACTAGATATATCCATTACTCTTTTTCTATATACTGGATGTATAAAATATGGATTTATATCACACATAGGTTTCATAACAAATTGTCTTTCATGTGCTCTTGGATGAGGTATTAGTATATGCTCGTCATAAGAAATTATATCATCATAGAATATAATATCTAAATCTAAGGTTCTTGGTCCCCATCTTATTATTCTCTCTCTTTTAAATTCAGCTTCAATACTTAATAAAGTATCCATTAGCTCACTTGGTGTTTGTAATGTATTAATTTCAAATACACAGTTTACAAACTTATCTTGATTTTCATATCCTACTGGATCAGTAGTATAAAAATTAGATACTTTTGTAACTATACAATCTTTTCTTTCATCTATTTTAGCTATAGCTTCTTTTAAAGTTTCTTCTTTATCACCTAAATTAGCTCCTGCAGCTATATAAACTCTACTCCATTTTCTTTCAAGTTCAACTGCTACATGTTCCACATGTTTTCTAGTTGGAGCCCATGGCTTTACTAGTAATAATTTAACTTTTTTTACTAAAGGATAATTAAGAAGTACGAATTCACATATTTCTTCTGCTGCTTTTTCTATTAAATCATAAGATGTTTTTGTAAATTCTTCTTCCACTTTTTGAGCTAACTCTCCGTAGTGTACTGTTTTTGTTAAGTCATCAGTTTTACCAGCTTGACGAAGGTCTACATCTAACTCAAAACTTAATACAAATTTTTGTCCTAAAACTTTTTCTTCAGGTATTGCACCATGAAACGCAAATATTTCTAAATCTTTTATATATATCTTATCCATTAAAAATCCCCCTTAGGTGTATATACTATAATAGTAATATATCAATATATGATTTTCTATATTTCATTTATTATTGGCTAATTTCTGTATATCTCCTAAAATGCTTTATATAGATATACCTTCATCAATACCAAATAAATATATATATTTTTCTTTAACCTCTTTACCTGTAAGGTTTTTTATAACATCTGCATATAAATCTAATTGCTTTTTATATCTATTTATTACTTCTTCTTTATTTTCATCTGTTACAAAATCAGTTTTATAATCAACTATTACTATTTTTTCATCTTCTTCAAAATATGCATCTATAATACCTCTTAGCATTATACTTTCATCATCATAAAACTTTGAATTTTCTTCATCTATTAAATCTTCATATATATATACATCTTTAAGCTTTATTTGAGCATATATTGCTTGTTCTCGTTTTACAAAATTAGATTTTAACATTCTTTGTCCAATATTTGATTTAAAGAACTTATATATTTTATATGGATTTATAGCAGTTGATTGTTTTTCTGTTATAATACTTTTCTTTATAAAATCATTTATCTGTTCTTTTATTTCTTCCACTGTACTTATTTTATTAAAATCTAAAAGTTCCATAATTAAATGTACTATACTTCCTTTTTCTGCTCCTGTAATTTTATCTTCAGTTTCTTCTTGCATAAATAAAGGTTTTTTAAGTAAGATTTTATTATTGAATATATCTTGTGTTAATTCTTCTTCATAAGAATTTTGTATCTTTTTAATTTCTGTTACAGATATACTTGCAGGTTTTGTTGTAGAAACTTCGTACTTATATTTATAGTCTAATTTTTCTTTTATTTCATCATAATAAGAAGTCTGTGGACTATCTATATCTAAATTTTCCAAAGTTTCTCTTACACTTTTATGTTCTTCATCTTCTTTATTTTCAAGAGTTATATCTTCTTTGTACCAAATTTTAGTTTGCCATTTAGAAGGATGATTATCTATATTATCTAATTCTACTTCAACAATATCTCTAATATTTTCTAAATCTTTATGCTTTAAAACTGAAGGCATTATCCAGTCTAGATAGCTTTTACCTTTCAAAATTTTATATTTAGATATTGGTTGATTAGAGTCAATTCCATTTGACCAAGAACTTATACTTTTATTTATATCTCTAGATGATCCAGTTATAATTAATTTTTCTTTAGGTCTAGTAAATGCAACATATAAAACTCTCATTTCTTCCGATAAATTTTCTATGTTTATTCTACTTTTTAAGGCTTCTTTAGCTATACTTGGGTATGATATCTTTCTTTTATAATCTACTAGTTCTGGTCCATACCCTAACTCATGATGATATAGTATACTTTTTCTAAAATCTTGGTTATTAAAGTTTTTCCCCATACCCGAACATATAACTACAGGGAATTCTAGTCCTTTACTTTTATGTATACTCATTATTCTAACTACATTTGCATTTTCTCCAAGAGTTTTAGCACTGCCCATATCTGTATTTGACCTTTTTAACTTACTTATAAAGTTTATAAAGTTAAATATACCTTTAAAGCTTGTTTCTTCAAATTGTTTTGCTCTTTCAAATAATATTTTTAAGTTTGCTTGTCTTTGAGAACCACCTGGTAATGCTCCAACATAAGCAAAATATCCAGTTTGAGTATACAGATACCATAAAAACTCATCTGTACTCATATATAATGATTTTTCTTTATAATCGTCTAGCCTCTTTAAAAATTCTAAACATTTATGTGCAAGTTCATTATCTTGGTGACTGTAGTTTTCTAATGCTTCATAAAAAGTTCTTTTCTCATCCTCAACTCTTATATCAATAAGCTCTTCTGGTTTAAATCCACATATAGGTGACTTAAGTACTGCTAAAATAGGTATATCTTGCATAGGATTGTCTATAACCTGTAGTAAACTCATTATAGTTTTAATTTCGATAGTGTCAAAATATCCTACACCTATATCAGCATAAGTTGGTATATCCATATCCATAAGTTCATCAGCAAATACAGGCGCCCAAGCAGATGTAGCTCTAAGTAATATTACTATATCTTTAAATTCTACTGCTCTATAATCATCTAAATGTTTATCATAAACCATTTGTATTTTGCCATCTTCCCTTGGATGCATCATTTCTTTTATTATTTTACCAACCATTCTAGCTTCGATTTGGATATTATCTATTTCTTCTTCATCCTCATCAGATTCTTTTTCTTTATCATCTTTTGAATCATTTATAACTTGCTTAGTTTGTATTAAGTGTATTTCTGATGGTCCTCCGACTATAGCATTTTCATTTTCATTTTCTTTGAAAATTGCACCTAAGTTAAGTCTTTCATCTTCTGTATAATCAATATCCCCAATTTGTTTACTCATAGTATTTTCAAATATATAATTGGCACAGTTTACAACTTCTTCTCTACTTCTAAAGTTTTTATAAAGCATTATTTTTCTGTTTAATGTACCCTTTTCTGTATCATAATCTCTATATTTTTCTAAAAATATTTCAGGTTTAGCTTGTCTAAATCTATATATACTTTGCTTTACATCTCCAACCATAAATCTATTTGGAGTTTTTATTTTAGCAATATTACTTAAAAGTACTTCTTGTACAAAGTTACTATCTTGATACTCATCTATAAATATTTCATAGAATTTATCTCTGTAAGATAAAGCTATATCTGATGGAATATCATTACCATCTTCATCTTTTTGAATAAGTATTTTTAAAGCAAAATGCTCAATATCATTAAAGTCTATAATTCCTTTATCTCTCTTTTTATTACTATAAGCCTCTTCAAACTTAAGCACAGTTTCTGATATTGATTTTACTATTTTATATAAATATTTAATTTCTTCTTTTATATCATCATTTTCTTTTCTAAATACTGAAGAAACCATGTCTTGTATAGTTTTCTTAGCATTTTTTCTTATATTATCAGCTCTTTTTTTAATTTCAGTTATATATTCTGGAGCATCCTTTGGAACCTTCTTTACTCCTTTTACATAGTTTTCAAATTCTGCTAAAGACATAGCTTTAAATGTATCATTCCATGAGTTTTCATTGTCAGCATCACAAGCTTCTAATATACTTTTTATAGTTTGATAGTCACTTCTAAACTTTACTAAATATGTTTCTAATTCTTCTATACCTTTAAGTTCTTCTAATGACTTTCTCATACTAGATTCAATACCTTCTACTTCCATATATACTGTATCAAGTATTGAATTTGCCCATATAGACTTTGAAAAATCAAAATCATCATCTATATTAAATTGCTCCGCTGAATATTTTAACCATTCTCTAGGATCTGGTGATGCCATAGAAAAGTTATATATTCCTAAAATTATTTCTTGTAAGTTACTATCTCCTCTTTTTTCTGCATAACTTTCTACTAAATTTAAAAATCCTTCATTTTGTTCCACGTACAACTCTTCAAATACTTCTTCTATAGCTTCTTGCTTTAATAGTGTACACTCCGTTGTATCGCCTATTCTAAAGTTTGGATCTAGATTTATTTTGTGGAAGTTTGATTTTATAACCTCTAAACAAAATGAATGTATCGTTGTTATACTAGCTTTATTTAAAAGAACTAACTGATTTTGTAAATGACGATTTTCTGGATCTTTATCTAATGCCTTCCCTATAGCATCACCTATTCTTTCTCTCATTTCAGATGCTGCTGCGTTTGTAAATGTAACTACTAATAATTTATCTATATCAATTGGATTTTCTCTATCCGTTATCATTTGTATTATACGTTCAACTAATACTGCGGTCTTACCTGAACCTGCAGCAGCTGCTACTAATAAATTTGAATTTCTACTATCTATAACTGCTTGTTGTTCTTTTGTCCATTTAGGAGAACTCATTACTTTATCTCTCCCTTCATCATTCTTATTATCTCATCATCACTTTTTTTATTTATTATCTTATATTTATTATCTTTTAAGCTACTATCAAATTGACAAATTGATGAGTATTCACAGAATTCACATGAATTTTTATCTTTATTTTTATAAGGTGATATACTTATATTTCCATCAAACATATCTTCACATATATCTTTTATAGTTTCTTTTACATATTTTCTTATTACTTCAAATTCTTCAATACTTACACCTTTTGTATTTTTACCTAAGCTACCATCTTTATTTAAACTAGCAGGTATAATTAAGGAAGTAGCTTTTTCTCCATTAGCAAGAGATTTGTCCATTTCTTTGATTATATTAGAATCTTTTATAAGTAGTCCTTGCATTTTTAACTTTTTAAGTATTTCTGTTCTGATTTCATCGTCTTCTTTATTTTCATCAAATTTAGCTATAGGGTCATCGATTGATGAATATAGTATTCCAGCAGGTTTTAATCCAGCATCACTTTCTAATATTGCATCTAGATAAACTAACAGTTGAAGTTGTAATCCATGATATATATCAGTTAAGCTTAAATCTCTCTTACTAGATTTATAGTCAATTATTCTTATATATTTTCCTTCTTCATTTTTAAATTCATCTATTCTATCAATTTGGCCTCTTAAATTTATTTCTTCTCCACTAGTTAGTACTATTTTTATAGGTGGATATTTTCCATATACTCCAAAGTCAACTTCGTAATCACTAGGTTCAAATGATCCTTGCTTTATTTGTTCACTTATTATAGTTATTGCTGATATTAACATATTTTTTAATCTATATGCTAAGTATCTATATCTTGAAGAACTCTCTAATATATATCCAGGAATTTTTGATACTATGTTTTCAACTATTCTTGATACTTGTTCTATTATATAATCTTCATTTATATTTCTCCAAGTTAGATTATCTTTTTCCATATTCTTAGAGAATGTGTCTAATATATTGTGTATAAATGTCCCTAAGTCTGGAGCTGTAAATGAGTATTCTTTCCTTTCCTTTGCTTTTAATCCATATTGCATAAAATAAGCAAATGGACATCTTGCATATGTTTCAAGTCTTGAAACACTAAGTGCTTTATTATCATATAATTTCTTTATTTTTTCTTCTTCAACTTTTTGAACTTGATTTGTATATGTTAAGCCAGTTATAACTTTCTTAGCTATTTCTTTATACTCTTCATTATTCATATAATATCTATATACATCTAACCAAATATCATTAATTTCTTTGCTATCATCAAACTCTTTTATTTTATTTATAAGCTCATTAAATGTTGGTGCTTTAGTACTTATTTTGTTTAAAGCATCTTCATCTGAATTATTATGTTCTTCTATTAAGTAACTTTTATTATCTATATTAGGGAATAACTTTTTTAATCTAGATATTATAACAGATGGTCTTAAAGTTTTGCCTTCATGATCTGCTATAGGATAAGTTATTATTAAATTTTCACTAGTAGAAGTTAGTGCTTTATAAACTAAGAACTGTTCTTCAAATGTTCTTGTTTTACTATCTATATCTACTTCCACTCCATTTTTTCCTAGACTTTCTCTATCATTATCACTTAATAAACCATTATCTTTAGCTATCAATGGGAATATTCCATCATTTGTACCTATTAAATAAAGATATTTTGTATCAGAATTTTTCATTCTATCTACACTACTTACAAGTACTTGATCTATACTTGGGGGAACTAATCCTAATTCATATTCATCAAATCCTAAGCTTATTAATTTTACAAACTTATCTAATGATATATTTTCATCTCCCATTATTTCTACCATTTGATCAAGAATTTCTACCACTATATTAAATACTTGAGAGTATTGATTTGCTATATCCAGTTCTCCCTTATCTTTAAAATTAGATATTAAATTTTCTATAGTAGTTTGCATATCTATATCTATTAGAAATTCATATACATATCTACATATATCTCTTACCTTATTTTTACCACTTAACTTTTCTTGTAATGATATTATAGGTCTTAGTACCTTATTTTTTATTTCATTTACTCTTTCCCTTACTTCGACTTCATAATCATTTTCATCAGATATTATATTATGGTATAGTCTATATTCCCACTTATCTTCAAACCATTTCTTACCCTTTATTCCGTTAGCTAGTACATAATTTTCAAGTAAGCTTATATCATCTTTACTTATACCTATAAGACCACTTTTTAGATATCTAAACATAGTTTCATAACTATATCTTCTATTTTTCATTTCAAGAGCAGATATAATAAGAACTATTATTGGATTTGCTTTCGCTTCTCTTTTTTTATCTATAAAGTTAGGTATTTTATATTCATTAAATATAGAATGAACTAAAAAATCATATTTATTTAAATCTCTAGTAGCAACAGTTATATCTCTATATCTTATTCCCTTATCTCTTACTAACTCTACTATTTCTTTTGCAACTTCTTCTACTTCAGAATACAAATTATTAAATTCTTTTATATGTATATTTTTAGTTTCTCCTTCATACACTTTATATGGATAAGAATTATAGTTTCTTTCTAGATGTTGTAATTCCTCACTATTTTTAAATCTAGGTAATATTTCTTTATTCAAGTCTATAGAAGGCAATAATTTTATACCTTCTTCATTGCAAAGCTTAATTATTTTTCCATATGTAAATTTAGTTCTAGAAAAAGCATCACTTTTGTTATAAGTTAATACTGAAGGATTATCTACAGTTAAGGATATATTTACTTCTTTAGCTTTATTAAATATAGTTCTTAATACCCTGTACTGATTTGGTGTAAATCCAGTAAATTCATCTATGTATATATAAGCATCTTTAAAATAATCACAACTATCTATCTTTTGAGCTAATGAATTTAATATATCTTGAGAATCTACATAATTTTCATGTAATTTTTCTTCAAATGATTTATATATCTTACTTAAATCATTTAATTTTAATTTTAAAGTTTCATTATCAACTTCTTGTGATATCTCTTCTAGTTTTTGATAACTTATATTATATTGTTTCATTTCACTTATAACTTCAGATATTGAGTTAACAAATCCAGGTTGAGATGCTGATTTTGAAAATATCTGAAGATCATTACTAGCACTTTCTATAGCTTTATAAGTTATCATTGCTTTACCACTAGAGTTTATGTTAACATCTGTTAACCCTCCTACTTTAGAAAAAACTACATCGCTCATAGTTTTAAAACTTAATACTCTAGCTCTTAAATATTTATCCTTTTTATCTCCTATGAATAATTTACTCATTCTTTTTTCCATTTCAAATGTATATTGTTCTGGAACTAAAAGAATTACAGGAGATGTTTCGTTATCTTGAACTCTTTCTCTTATTTCTTCTAGCATATAGGTAGTTTTTCCGCTTCCACCTCTACCAACTATGAACTTAACACTCATATCCGTCCTCCTCAAATATGCTATAATTTACATCTTGCTTATTACATAACTTATTAAATTCGCAATATTTACAATGCTTATCATTTTTAATAAGTTCATACTTATAATTATCATCTTCTTTATAATTTGTATTTTTTATCATATCTATATATCTAGATATATTATCTATATTAGCTTTATGCTTTTCTTCGCTATATAAAATTTCTATTGGCTTATTATCATATTGTGGTTGATAGTATTTCATTTTTATATTTTCGTATTTTATATTTAAATTAAATATTTTACAAACTACTTCTTTTGCTAATAACATATAAATTATAGTTTGAATTCTATTACTTACATTTTTATATTCTAATTTTACATTCTCCGTTTTCCAGTCCCATATTTCTATATTATCTTTATCAATAATTATTAAATCGTACTTTGCAGTTATTATATTTCCATCTAAATTTAGTCTTACTTCATATTCTGGAAGATATATTTTACTATCTTCATCATTCATAGGAAATAAATTTTTTATTTTTTCTATCCATACTTTAAATTTAGGATTAGTATTTTCATTTATACCCATTGGTATATTACTAAAATATCTTTCACATAATAAATGAAATTCACTTCCTACTTTTAAACTATCGTAATATTCTCTACTTTCTATATCATCATACTTCCAATTTATTTTATCTATATACTTATATTTAAACTTTTTAGGACATGATTTATAAGTATTAATTGAATTTTGACTATAGATAAAATATTTTAGTTTATTATTCAAAACTTATAACCTCTCTTTATTTTAAGCTTTTATACTTCGTCTTTGTTGTATATGCTTGTCTAATTCATTTATATATATTGATGGTTTTTGTTGTTTATTTTTCTTTCCTATATCAATTTCATCCTTATATGAACTACAAGATAATATTAGCATTTCTTTAGCTCTTGTTATTCCAACATATAATAATCTTATCTTTTCATTTATTACATCTATTCTACTTTGATGCATATAATCTATATCACAGCTTTTATTTAAAATTTTATCTATTTCTGATTTAACTATAGCTATAGGATTTTTATATCTATCTTTTAAATACCATCTATCACTTTGAAATTTTTGTTTAGTATTATCAGGGAAGTTGTACTCTACAAGTCCTAATAAAAATACACAATCCCACTCTAAGCCTTTTGATTTATGATAGTTACATACTGTTATGCTTCCAGGTTCTGGTTCATATCCACTCATTTCATATACTACATCTATGATATAATTAAATACTTTATTTTTTGTATTAGATATTATTTCATAAACATCTATAAGTGACATATTTATATTTTCTAGTGATAAGTATTTTATATAGAAGGATACATAGTCAATAACGGCTCTATCTTCTTTTTCTAATTCTAACTTTTCTCCAATAAATAATATTAATAAGTCTAGTCTTGTTATAGGATATTCAAGTATTTCTTTAATGGCACTTATACCTTTTATATATCCTTGATATACATCACTATCTTTATCTATTATTAATGATTCCTTGTATTCATTATATATAAGTTCTTCTGTTGAATATTTTTTTATTAATTCTAAAAAATCTAATTTACCTAACTCATTATCTGTATGTATAAATACTTTATCTAAAGCTATTATAAGTTTTTCTATATCATCACAATTTAATATAAAGTCTATTATATATGATATATTTGTTAACATTTTTCTTTTATTTAAAGCGTTAGGTCCTAGCTCTTCAAACTCTAAGTTATTGTCAGTTAATACTCTTGCTACTTGGGTGATTTGATCATTATATGGAACTAATATACCTATACTTTTATCAGGATATTTTTTATTTATATTTTTAGCATATAGTACTGTTTTTTCAATTTCTTCTTTCCAAGTAGTATATTTTTTTGTATTTATACTATAAAGTTTAGGCTTTGGATTTTCTTTATATCCTCTATTATCTGGAACGGTCTTTATATCCATATCTTCTAAAGCTTCTCTGCATTCAATTTGGTTAAACTCTGATGTAACATATTTAACAAGTCTATTTGCTAAATCAATAATATCTTTAGAACTTCTATTAGACATATCCATTCTAAAACAGTTGTCAGCATCTTTTATGAATTCCTTAAAGTATTTTGGATCTGATGATGAAAATGTTCCAGTTATACTTTGGTTTACATCTCCTACTCTTACTAAATTATTATTTTCTTTAGATATTAGCTTTATTATTTTTCCTTGTATTTCATTTGAATCTTGGCATTCATCTTCAAATATATATTTATACCTAGATTGGAATTTATTTCTTAAATTTTCATCTAAAGTTAATGCCCTATGAGCTAATATCAATATATCATCATAATCTAAAAGCCCATATTGCTTTAATTTTCTATCATATTCTTTATATATAGGTAATATTATTTTTAATATTCCTCTATAATCACTATCTATTATATTCTCTAAATCTAATGGTGAAACATCATTATATTTTAATTCTCCTATAGCATTTCCTATAAGGTCATAAAATCCATTCTCCCAAGCATCTATCATTCTATCTTTCCACTCATTGTCTTTTTGATCTTTTAAAAACCATAAAAATGCTCTTTGACCACCATTTTGTTTAAAATTACTTATACATTCATTTAATATTATATTTTTTTGTAAATCATCAGCTATATTAAATTCTTCACTTAACATAACTATTTCTGGTTTTTCCTTTATTATTTTTACTGCTAAACTATGTATCGTCATAACTTCATATGAATTTTCTTCTTTTATTTCATTCTCTTGTAATATTTTTTTTATTCTTCCTTTAAAATTATTTACTGCACTGTTCATATAAGTTAAAATAAGTATCTTTCCGCCCTTATGCTTATTTTCACATAATAACTTAGCAACTAAATTTGTAACTATAAATGTTTTTCCTGCTCCTGGTACTGCAGGAACTGCCATTGTACCTTTTTCATAAGATATAATAGGTATTTGGTCTTCTCTATAATTTATATTATTCATTACATCTCTCCCTTAGATACTAATTTCAATAATATACTATATAGTATACTTTCTTGTATATATCCATTTACGCTGTATTCACTTTTATATGCATATACTTCTTTTGCATCTAAAAGTAAATTATATATCATATTATATAAATAATACTTTTTATAGTATTCTTCCATATCATTTGTATATATTCGATTTTCTTTGAATGACTTTCTAAGTACTATAAAGTTACTTATATCCTTTTCTATTTTCATATTCCAAGCATTACTTCCTATATCTACCCAAATTTGTATAGGCCTGTCTATACWRTACGATAGATATGAGTATGGGGTAGTAATAATAATATTATCTGAGTTTTTTAAGTCCATAATATCTGATACTCTATAATAATCATTTATAGTACTCTTAAGTACTTCTATAAATATTTTACCTTCATTGTTTTCTTTATTAAGTCCTAATACTTTTATATTTTCTATAAATGCTTCACTTTCATAAATTATGTTTTTGCAAGTATCTACATTATCTATTCCATCTTTAAGATTTAACATTTTATCTATATAGAACTTTATTAAAAACTCACTAGTTTTCAGATTTTCACTTTTTTTAGATAATATATATTCTTTTAAAGCTTTATACTCTATATTTTCTTCTCTATTTCTATAGATTTTATATGCTTTTATTCTATTTACATCAAATAATATTTCTATAAAACTTATATATTCATCTTCCTTTATGTACTCTTCACACCCATAAAATATGCATGCTGCAACTACTAGGGCATTTGAATATGGATAATCTACTATCTTATTATGTTTTTTTGTATTAAATACACTTATTTTATTATCATTTAAAATCTTTTTAATTTGATAGTCTAATATAGTATTATTTATTGGAGATATAATAGCTATTTCATTTAATTTTACACTCTTAGCTACAAGCTCTATAACTCTCTTTGCAACCTCATCAATCATTTCATTATATAATTGACTAGACTCATTTAAAATAACTTTACTAGGTAATAAATAAATATCTGATAGTTCTGTATTATTTCTACTTACATTTTCATTACTATCTTTAATTTTATCTATTATATTTTCATAAATATAGTCTATATCTATATTATTAAATACTGAATAATCCTTTTTTTCATTAAAATAAATATATGTATCCATAGTATAATTTGATAATAGATTTATGAAATCAACCTCAGCATTACTACTATTTTCTAGACTATCTATTATAAGATATTTAAACTTTTTACTTAAATAATTTTTATATCTATCATCATTTAATAAATAGTTGTTATATAAATATATAGCTAGTGAATTGTCTAACATAGAATTTTCTAATAATCTACTTATATAGTAATCTACTATTTCATCCATCTGACTATAAGAAAATCTCATTAAATTATCTCTATTTTTCTTAGATAAATAAATTTTTTCTCCTATAGATTGAAAATCTATTAAAGCTAATGCTGCTTTGTTTATATTGTTATTTATGCTATTTGAAATACTTCTATTTGTCGCAGTAATATCTTGAAAATATCCATTAGCATTTCTTTCTTCATTTACTTTATTTATTATTATATATTCTGAAAGACTACTTGAAATAAATGTAGGTAATATAGATTTATTTTTAATTTGATCGCATTTTTCAGTAATTAAAGGCCAAAACTTTATTATTTCCCTTTTTATAAATCCAATATATGTAGTTATATTCAATGATTCACTAATTTCTATATCTAGTTCTCTTTCATATCTTAATTTTGTTGTGCTATTTGGAACTATAAGAATTATACTTTCAGATCTATTATTAACTTCACACAATAATTTTTTATATAAATCAATAATGTTCTTTTCTTTAATTTTATTTGAATTTTCTTTAAATAAATGTATCATTAAACACCTCTATTATTTATTATCATATTGTAATTATATCATATT
>NZ_CP048741.1:378178-381723 GCF_018336475.1 Romboutsia sp. 13368 | reverse complement strand
TAAATTTTTATTATTATAAATTTTATACAGTAAAAAAACAGCCTATTGGCTGTTCTAATTAATCTTTATCAAAGCTATATCTTCATTTTTTACTTCTAAATCATTTAATATAAAATTATCTATAGTTATATTTTCAAATATATATCCATCATTACTTATATTAAAATTTTCACAAGTAAATTTTAATGTATCAAAATTAAATAAATCTGCATATTTCATTTGTACTTCATACATATAATCACCTAGTCTTTAGCTTATATTTTTATATCATAATATAAGTATTTATTTTACATAGATAATTTATTCATAATATTTTTAAGCATAGATCCAGCTACAACTAAAAATAAATTTATAATCACTAATAATGGTGCATATAGATAGTTTATATCTATAGAAAATAATTTTACAATTGACATTGTTGGTATAAAATAAGGCTCTACTACCCAAGTAGCAAAATTAGGCATATCTAGTATGAACTGAGCGTACAAAGAAAAGAAAATTAAAAATAATCCCATAGCTGAGCCTATAGTACCTACAGCCAATGCTCTCATTAATTTAAATTTATATTTATAACCTATATAAAAATTCACTAAAAAATATATACAACTAAATACTAAACCTAATAATAATGTGAATTCATTCATAGAAATGTAGTTAAAGTAGAGAAAAGATACTAAAGCAATTACTAATATAGAAAAAAATAATTCTTCTGATGCTTTAAATATATTTTTCATAAACCCACCTCTTAATACCTTTCTATTATTATATACAAAATGAATTTTAAAGGTGATATAAATATAAAAAAAGATTACGTGGCTAATACATTTCTTACATTTATCTAAATATATTAAAAGCCGTTGATATAAAATTATATCAACGGCATATTCTTAACTAAATAAAATTGTGCTTAGGATTTATACTATCTTTTTTAACAATAAAAAAAGATTACGTGGCTACGTCTTACTCTCCCAGGCGGTCGCCCACCAAGTACCATTAGCGCTAAAGAGCTTAACTTCTGTGTTCGGTATGGGAACAGGTGTATCCTCTTTGCTATAATAACCACATAATCTTTATTTTGTTTGGAGCGGGTGAAGGGGATCGAACCCTCACAGCCGGCTTGGAAGGCCGGAACTCTACCATTGAGCTACACCCGCATAAGTTTTAGAGTTAATACTCTGAAAACTGCATATCATTTACATATTAATCATTTTATTTTAGCAACCGAAATCATCCTTATTATCTAGTTAATACTCTGAAAACTACATATCATTTAATTTTCCATCATTATTTTGGTCAAGTCCTCGACCTATTAGTATCGATAAGCTAAATACATTACTGCACTTACACCTTCGACCTATCAACCAGGTAGTCTTCCTGGGGTCTTACCCTTACGGTGGGAAATCTTATCTTGAAGTTGGCTTCGCGCTTAGATGCTTTCAGCGCTTATCCATTCCGTACATAGCTACCCAGCCATGCCCTTGGCAGAACAACTGGTACACCAGAGGTACGTCCATCCCGGTCCTCTCGTACTAAGGACAGGTCTTCTCAAATTTCCTACGCCCACGACGGATAGGGACCGAACTGTCTCACGACGTTCTGAACCCAGCTCGCGTACCGCTTTAATGGGCGAACAGCCCAACCCTTGGGACCTACTACAGCCCCAGGATGTGATGAGCCGACATCGAGGTGCCAAACCTCCCCGTCGATGTGGACTCTTGGGGGAGATAAGCCTGTTATCCCCAGGGTAGCTTTTATCCGTTGAGCGATGGCCCTTCCATGCGGTACCACCGGATCACTAAGTCCGACTTTCGTCCTTGCTCGACCTGTATGTCTTGCAATCAAGCTTCCTTTTGCCTTTACACTCTTCGCACGATTTCCGACCGTGCTGAGGAAACCTTTGAGCGCCTCCGTTACTTTTTAGGAGGCGACCGCCCCAGTCAAACTGCCCACCTGACGGTGTTCCAAGACCTGATTCAAGGCCTATGGTTAGGATCCCAGTACTACAAGGGTGGTATCCCAAGGATGACTCCACACAGACTGGCGTCCATGCTTCATAGTCTCCCACCTATCCTGTACATGTAGTACCAAGACCCAACGTCAAGCTACAGTAAAGCTCCATGGGGTCTTTCCGTCCTGTCGCAGGTACCCGGCATCTTCACCGGGATTACAATTTCACCGAGTCTATTGTTGAGACAGTGCCCAAATCGTTACGCCTTTCGTGCGGGTCGGAACTTACCCGACAAGGAATTTCGCTACCTTAGGACCGTTATAGTTACGGCCGCCGTTTACTGGGGCTTAAGTTCACTGCTTCGATTGCTCTAACAGATCCCCTTAACCTTCCAGCACCGGGCAGGCGTCAGCTCCTATACATCGTCTTGCGACTTAGCAGAAACCTGTGTTTTTGGTAAACAGTCGCTTGGGCCTATTCTCTGCGGCCTGTCATAGACAGGCACCCCTTCTCCCTAAGTTACGGGGTCATTTTGCCGAGTTCCTTAACAATAGTTCTCTCGCTGGCCTTAGGATACTCTCCTCACCCACCTGTGTCGGTTTACGGTACGGGCGCCTTTAAACTCGATAGAAGCTTTTCTTGACAGTGTGAAATCAGCTACTTCGCCCCGAAGGGCTTACCCATCGTATCCTAGCATTGCCTAGACGGATTTGCCTATCTAGACTGCCTCAATACTTAGCCACACAATAACCAACAGTGTGGTTAGCTTATCCTACTGTGTCACTCCATCTCTCAAACGCTTATTGGCGGTACAGGAATATCAACCTGTTGTCCATCACCTACGCCTTTCGGCCTCGGCTTAGGTCCCGACTAACCCAGGGCGGACGAACCTTCCCCTGGAAACCTTGGGTTTACGGCCCGTGGGATTCTCACCCACGTCTCGCTACTCATGCCAACATTCTCACTCGTATACTGTCCACATGTCCTTACGGTCATGCTTCAGCCTGCATACGAAGCTCCCCTACCCATCATAAATGATGCCGTAGCTTCGGTAGTACGTTTTAGCCCCGGAAATTTTCGGCGCAGAATCACTCGACCAGTGAGCTATTACGCACTCTTTAAATGAGTGGCTGCTTCTAAGCCAACATCCTGGTTGTCTGTGCAATCCCACATCCTTTACCACTTAACGTACATTTAGGGACCTTAGCTGACGATCTGGGCTGTTGCCCTTTTGACTATGAATCTTATCACCCACAGTCTGACTCCCAAGTATAAGAATACGGCATTCGGAGTTTGATAGTCTTCGGTAAGTGCAATACCCCCTAGGACATTCAGTGCTCTACCTCCGCTTCTCTCAACCTTGAGGCTAGCCCTAAAGCTATTTCGGGGAGAACCAGCTATCTCCGGGCTCGATTGGAATTTCACCGCTATCCACAAGTCATCCCCGAGCTTTTCAACGCTCGTGGGTTCGGTCCTCCACGAAATTTTACTTTCGCTTCAACCTGCTCATGGATAGGTCGCCCGGTTTCGGGTCTACGACATGCAACTTAATCGCCCATTTAAGACTCGCTTTCGCTACAGCTCCACACCTTAARTA
>NZ_CP048741.1:375774-378173 GCF_018336475.1 Romboutsia sp. 13368 | reverse complement strand
TTTCCCGGGTTCCCCTCGCTAAGCTATGTATTCACTTAACGATACTTAGACATTACTCTAAGTGAGTTTCCTCATTCGGAAATCTTCGGATCAAAGTTTACGTGCAACTCCCCGAAGCTTATCGCAGCTTATCACGTCCTTCATCGGCTCCTAGTGCCAAGGCATCCGCCCTGCACCCTTAATAACTTGACCAGTTATTAAAAGTTAGTGCCAAGGCATCCGCCCTGCACCCTTAATAACTTGACCAGTTATTAAAGTTGATTTTTAAGACTTATCTGTCTATATATAAATTAAAATGATGTCATATCACTAAATGTTATGCAGTTTTCAAAGTACTAATGGTGGAGATGAGGAGGATCGAACTCCTGACCCCTTGCGTGCAAGGCAAGTGCTCTCCCAGCTGAGCTACACCCCCATATTTTATTTTAACAACGAATTATATTTTATAATATATGTCGAAGTTTGTCAATAGAGTTTTTAATTTTTATTAAGAACCCTCAAAATTAAACAGTAGGTAATTCTCCTTAGAAAGGAGGTGATCCAGCCGCACCTTCCGATACGGCTACCTTGTTACGACTTCACCCCAGTTATTGATTTCACCTTCGACGGCCGCTTCCAAAAAATTAGCAATCCGGCTTCGGGCGCCCCCAACTTCCGTGGTGTGACGGGCGGTGTGTACAAGACCCGGGAACGCATTCACCGCAGCATTCTGATCTGCGATTACTAGTAACTCCAGTTTCATGTAGGCGAGTTTCAGCCTACAATCCGAACTGAGAATGGCTTTAAGGGATTAGCTCCGCCTCACGACTTGGCTGCCCTCTGTACCACCCATTGTAGCACGTGTGTAGCCCTAAGCATAAGGGGCATGATGATTTGACGTCATCCCCACCTTCCTCCAGGTTATCCCTGGCAGTCCCTCTAGAGTGCCCAACTTAATGCTGGCAACTAAAGGCAAGGGTTGCGCTCGTTGCGGGACTTAACCCAACATCTCACGACACGAGCTGACGACAACCATGCACCACCTGTCACTTCTGTCCCCGAAGGGAAATCTCCGATTAGGGAGAGGTCAAAAGGATGTCAAGCTTAGGTAAGGTTCTTCGCGTTGCTTCGAATTAAACCACATGCTCCGCTACTTGTGCGGGTCCCCGTCAATTCCTTTGAGTTTCACTCTTGCGAGCGTACTTCCCAGGCGGAGTACTTAATGCGTTAGCTGCGCCACCGAAGGGGGTAACCTCCGACAGCTAGTACTCATCGTTTACGGCGTGGACTACCAGGGTATCTAATCCTGTTTGCTCCCCACGCTTTCGTGCCTCAGTGTCAGTTACAGTCCAGAGAGCCGCCTTCGCAACTGGTGTTCCTCCTAATATCTACGCATTTCACCGCTACACTAGGAATTCCACTCTCCTCTCCTGCACTCAAGTTTCCCAGTTTCAAAGGCTTACTACGGTTGAGCCGTAGCCTTTCACCTCTGACTTAAGAAACCACCTACGCACCCTTTACGCCCAGTAATTCCGGATAACGCTAGCCCCCTACGTATTACCGCGGCTGCTGGCACGTAGTTAGCCGGGGCTTCCTCCTCAAGTACCGTCATTATCTTCCTTGAGGACAGAGCTTTACGACCCGAAGGCCTTCATCGCTCACGCGGCGTTGCTGCATCAGGCTTTCGCCCATTGTGCAATATTCCCCACTGCTGCCTCCCGTAGGAGTTTGGACCGTGTCTCAGTTCCAATGTGGCCGATCACCCTCTCAGGTCGGCTACTGATCGTCGCCTTGGTGAGCCGTTACCTCACCAACTAGCTAATCAGACGCGGGTCCATCCTGTACCGCAAAAGCTTTGATACTTCTACCATGCGATAAAAGCATATTATCTCGTATTAGCATACCTTTCGGTATGTTATCCGTGTGTACAGGGCAGGTTACCCACGCGTTACTCACCCGTCCGCCGCTCTTCTCCGAAGAGAATCGCTCGACTTGCATGTGTTAGGCACGCCGCCAGCGTTCATCCTGAGCCAGGATCAAACTCTCAAATAAAAGTTGTTACCTGCTCAGACTAATCATTATCTGAATATCTGGCTTGGTTTGTTAGTTGTAATTCTATAAATTAACCTACTGTTTAATTTTCAAAGTTCTTATTTAAGCGACTGTGTCGGCGCTACTTTTTTGTTTTGCCCTTTTCTTAAGGACAAGTATAACTATACCATCTTAAAATCATATCGTCAACACTTTTTTAAAACTTTTTTATATTTTTTATCTTATTTAATAAAATAAGCCATATCTACTAACTTTAGACATAGCTTATTCTTATCACAATTATAATTTTTTATACTACTTAGTAGTGAAATAATTTTGAATTCCAACATATATAGCCCATGCAATTTTTTCTTGATATTCTTCATCAA
>NZ_CP048741.1:374122-375761 GCF_018336475.1 Romboutsia sp. 13368 | reverse complement strand
TTATATAAGAAAATTTTATTTAAATTAAATAAAAAAKATTATCTAGAAATAATATTAATTTAAAACTATTTCTTAAGATAATCTTTTTATAATTTATTATTTTAGTTACTTATTAAAGGTAGCTTTATTATAAAATTACTTCCTTTTCCAACTTCACTTTCAACATAAATATCTCCTTTATGTAATTCTATTATCTGTTTTGTTATAGTAAGCCCTAATCCGCTTCCACCTTTAATTTCATTATTAGAATCTATAACCTGATTAAATCTATCAAATATAAATTCTATATATTTTTTATCTATTCCTATTCCATTATCCTTAACACTTATCATAACCATATCGTCTATTTCTTTTATAGTAACTTCTATTTTGCCTCCAATTGGAGTAAATTTTATAGCATTACTAACTAAGTTAACTATACATCTTTCAATTTCATAATCATCACATTCTATTATCAACTCTTCTATATGTGGGTCTATTATAATATCAACCCCCTTATACTTAGCAAATTCTATTAAACTTAACACTGCCTCTTCAACTACATAAACTATATCATTCTTTTTTAAATTTATTGTATAACTATCATTTTCTAGCTTACTGCTATCGATTATATTATTAATTAACTTTAGCAATCTTTTACAATTTCGATTTGATGTTTTCATATAGCTACTTAACTTTTCTTTATTTATAGCTACATCATTATTATTAAACTCTTCTATAAGTTGATTTGTACTACTAATTACATTTAACGGAGTTCTTAATTCATGTGATAAATTTATAAAATATTTATTTTTATTTTTTTCTAATTTAATGACCTTATTTAATATATTGTTATTTTTATCCATTTCATCTCTTAATTGTTTTGTTTTTTTATCAACTAATTTATCTAATTTTTTCATCTTATTTTTATTATTATAAATTAATATAAATATTAAAATAACATATATAATTATAGMTAAGTCACTAAACCAAAAAGGTGGTTTTATATTAAAACTAACAGTACTTTCATCACTATATTTTCCATTCGAGTATCTTGCTATAACTCTAAAGTTATAATCTCCAGCACTTAATTTGTGATAAGTTATATTATTATCATTAGTACTATACCATTCTTCATCATTTCCATCTAATTTATAGTAATAGGTTGTCTTTGATGTATTTTGATATGCTGGTACAAAAAATTCAAATTTAATAGTGTTATCATCTGATTCAAAACTTCTATTGTCTAAGTTTATAAATTCTTTACCTCGTACATAAGATTCACTAAAAACTACATGTGGTAAAAAATCAGAACTATCAATTTCTTCAGGATTAAATACATTTAATCCATTAATACCGCCAAAGAAAAATTCTCCATCTTCATTTTTATAAGCAGCATTTCCATTAAATTCATTACTTTGTAAACCATCAGTTATACCAAAATTTCTAAATACTAAATTATCAGAATCAAATTTAGATATCCCTCCATTCGTACTTATCCACAATTTTTTATTATTGTCTATTAAAATTCCATATACAGTATCATTTGCTAATCCATCCTTTGTAGTATATCTATAAAATTTTTCTCTATTCTTATCAAATTTATTCAATCCATAGCTAGTACCTATCCATAAATTATTATTTTCATCTTCTATTATAG
>NZ_CP048741.1:373771-374108 GCF_018336475.1 Romboutsia sp. 13368 | reverse complement strand
CTACTTAAACTATTTTTATCTTCTTTGCTATTTAAGTATGTTTTTGTAGTTTTATTTATTGGATYGATTTTCATCAAACCACCATTTCTAAAAAATCCTATATAATAACATCCTTMTTTATCTTGATAAATAGTTCTTACATACTTATTTGTAGTTGAATCTTCACTTATAATATCACTTATATTTATAATTTTATCTTCTTTTACATCTAATATATTTAAACCTTCATTACTCCCTATCCACAAATATCCCTTATTATCTAATAATAATGATATTATGTGGTTACTTTGTAATCCATCTTCTTTTAAGTATGTTTTACAATCCTTTGTATCTATAT
>NZ_CP048741.1:373333-373614 GCF_018336475.1 Romboutsia sp. 13368 | reverse complement strand
ATTTGAACCAACCCATAAAATTCCGTTTTTATCTTCGTAAATACCATGTACGAAATTAGACTTCAAAGAGTTATCATTAAAAGGTTCTGACTTATAATGTACTATTTTATTTTTRGAATCAAATATACTAATTCCCGATTCTGTTCCTACCCAAATTAATCCACTTTTATCTTCTATAATACTGCATACTGTATTATTAACTAAACTATTCTGATCATAGTTCTTATTTTTATAAGTATAAAAATTATCTTCTTCTTCATTGTACTTAGCTAGGCCATTAT
>NZ_CP048741.1:366635-373136 GCF_018336475.1 Romboutsia sp. 13368 | reverse complement strand
ATCACATATGGAACTTTCTTCATCATTTTTGTACTGCTTTATTTTTTCATATTTTTAGATACTTTGTCTAATCCATCAGAAGTTCCTATCCATATATTACCTTCATAGTCTAAAGCTAAAGAATATATAAATTGGCTAGTCAAATCATCTTCCTTATCAAGTACTCGTACAAATTCATCTTTTTTATCATCATATACATTTAGTCCATCTGTAGTTCCTACAATAACTTTTCTATCATTTGATATTAGAATCTGNTTTCATTATTATATTCATGCGTATAATAATTTTTTATTTCATCTGTAACTACATTTATTCTACTTATTCCCTCTAATGTTGCTACCCATATGTTCCCATGCTTATCTTCTGTGATGTCTAGAATAATATTATTTGCTATTGTGTTTTTATCAAATTTATCTGCTTTATAATGTTTAAATTCATATCCATCATATCTGTTAAGACCATCCTGAGTTCCTATCCATATATATCCTTTACTATCTTGATAAATTGTCTCAACTGTTGATTGAGATAATCCATTTTCAATAGTTATATTTTTAAAGTTTATATTATTAGGATAATCTGCGTAGGATAATTTATGATTACAAGATATAAATATAAATAGTATACTAACTATAAAACATACAGTTAAAATTTTTAAATGTCTCCCCTTACTCATAATTCTCCCCTTTTGTTGACATATCATATATATTTTTCTTTATTATACTCCAAATCATCGATATTTTTACATTTTATTCCATATATTATTTTATTTCTTGAACTTCTCTGTCTAGCAATTGTAAATTATATTTTCTTATTAAATCTATTAACGTATCAGCATATATAAGCTCTCCATTTTCATTTTTCTTTGTTGCATATCCTGCATCTTCTAATGCTTGAGCTTGAGTTGTATAATGTTTAGCATTAAATAAACCACTAGTTTCATATCTCTTATTTTCACTTAAAAATTTCCCATGGTCATTTATAGAATCTTCTATAGAATCATATTGTCTAAATGCAGCAACTACCTTATCATCATAATTTTCTAAAGTATTTGTACTTACTACTTTACCATTCCATTTTTCATCTGCCTTTATACCAAATATATTATTACTATTTTTACTTAAATCAGACTCTCCCCATCTGGATTCTAATATTGCTTGTCCTACAGTTATAGATGGTAATATATTATATTTTTCATAATTTTCAAATGATAATTCAGATATATTCTCTATAAATTTAATTTTCTCATCTTGATTTTTCAACGTATCTCCAGACAAAGAAACTCCTTTTAACTCATCTAAATAAACCTTTGCCAACTTCTTTTGACTACTATCAAAACCTATCTTATCTATAACTTCATCAAAGCTTTTTACTTTTTTTACTTTATTTCCATCTTCATTTATCTCTTTTATAAATTTCTTACCTGTATCTATTACATCTTTCTTTTTTATATTAGTTAGGTCCTTTTCATATCTAACCATATCTATAGCCATCAATTCTTTCCAGCTTAATTGTACTTCTTTATTACCTATTTCATCTGCCATATCTATATAAAACTCTATTGCTGATTCTTCAATGTTAATTCCTTTATATAATTCTTTTACATTCTTATCTATGCTAATAAAAGTAATTAAACTAACTATCATTGCAAATAATATTATACTTTTCTTAAAAAATTCAAATATATACCTCTTCCTCCATCTTTTTTTCCCTAAATGCTTTATTTTTTTCTTCCCCATAGTATCTCCTTTTATATTTATACTTTATCTCATTATACTATTAACTTTTTAAAATAATATATTTTGTAATAAAAAATAGCTATATTTAATTATTGATAATTAAATATAGCTATTTATAATATATTATTTAGATTTTAATTCTATCCATGCTTTATCATATAATTTTATTTTATCACCTAAATCTATGAAAGTTTCACATTTAGATAATACTTCTTCTGATGGATAAGCAATTGGATTTTCAGTTATTTCCTTATCTAATAATTTTAGTGCTCCTTCATTAGGTATAGAATATCCTATATATTCAGCATTAGTTTTTGCATTTTCTGGATCTAATAAGAAGTTTATAAACATTTCTGCCTCTTTTTTATTTTGGGCAGTTTTAGGTATACACATAGCATCTACCCATTTATTAGTTCCTTCTTTTGGTATTACATATTGTAAATTAGGATTTTCTTCCATAAGTAGTACAGCATCTCCTGAGTATACTATACCCATAGCGGCTTCTTCTCCTAATAATCTGTCTTTACCTTCATCATTTACATAAGCTAATACTAAATCTTTTTGTTTTATTAATGCATCTTTAGCTTCATTTATTTGCTTAGGATCTGTTGAGTTTATACTATAGCCTAATTTTTTTAGAGCAATTCCCATAGTATCCCTAACAGAATCAAACATTAATATATTTCCTTTATATTTAGGATTCCATAAGATGTCCCAACTATCAACTGGTTCTTTAACCATCTTTTTATTATATAATATTCCAAATGTTCCCCACATATATGGAACACTATATTCGTTAGTTTTATCATATACAGGATTTAAAAAGTCTTTGCCTATATATTTTATATTAGGTATATTATTAAAGTCTATTTTTTGTAAAAGACCTTCATTTTTCATTTTTTCTACCATATAATCAGATGGGAATACTAAATCATAATTTGTACTTCCACTGTTTACTTTTTGATACATAGTTTCATTAGTATCATAAGTTTCATAAAGTACTTTTATACCTGTTTCTTCTTCAAACTTATTTATTAATTCTTCATCTATATAATCACCGACATTATATACATTAAGAACTTTTGTAGAATCTGTTCCTTTTCCACAACCTGTCATCATAGTTGCAGACATTATACCTATAGTTAAAAGTGATACTATTTTTCTATATATTTTCATTACTTACCACTCCTTACTATAGATTGTTTTCTATTTGATAATAAAAGTAATCCAAGTACTACTACGAACATTATAGTAGATAATGCATTTATCTCTGGTTTTATACCTCTTCTAGCCATACCGTAGATTTCTATTGAAAGGTTACTTACTCCATTTCCTGTATTGAAGAAACTTATTATAAAGTCATCAATAGACATAGTAAATGCCATTAAAAATCCTGATATTATACCTGGCTTTATTTGAGGAAGTATAACTTTTCTAAGTGCATACATAGGTGTAGCACCTAAATCCATTGCTGCCTCTTCAATATTTTGAGGTAATGATCTTACTTTAGGTAAAACAGATAGTATAACATAAGGTATACTAAACATTATGTGAGATAAAAGCATCGTTACAAATCCAAATTCTATCTTAACAAATGAAAATAAACTCATTAATGCTACTGCTGTAACTATATCTGGATTTAAAACCGGAAGATAGTTTATATTAAGCATTAATTTTTTTGGTTTCGATTTCATTTTATTTATTCCAATTGCACTTATAGTACCTATTATAGTAGCTATTACTGAAGATAATAAAGCAACTAAAAGTGTATAATATAGTGCACTCATTATACTCTCGTTGTGTATAAGGCTTTTATACCATTTGAATGTAAATCCGCCCCAATGAGCCATTGATTTAGAATCATTAAAAGAAAATACAACTAATGCAGCTATTGGTGCATATAAAAATAAAAATACTAAGAATAAATAAATATTAGATATATATTTCTTTAACTTTAAAATAATAACCCACCGCCTTCCTTATCAGATTTATCTTCAAATCTAGACATTACAGCCATAGATATAAGTATTATTATCATCATAAATATTGATACAGCAGATCCGAAGTTCCAATCTCCAACTACTGTAAATTGTTGCTCAATTAAGTCTCCTATAAGCATAAACTTACCACCACCTAGTAATCTAGATATAGCAAATGTTGTAACTGCTGGCATAAATACCATCGTTATTCCAGATACAACTCCTGGTAAGCTTAAAGGGAATATTACCTTAGTAAATACTTGGAAACTATTTGCACCTAAGTCGCGTGCTGCATTTATTAAGTCATTATCCATTTTTGATAAAGAGTTAAATATAGGAAGCACCATAAATGGTAAGAAGTTATAAACCATACCAAGTAATATCGCTGCATTAGTATATAAAATACTTGTAGCTGGTATTCCGAATAATCCTAAGAACGTATTTAATAAACCATTCTTTCCAAGTATTGCAACCCATGCATATGTTCTAAGTAAGAAGTTCATCCACATAGGAAGTATAAATAATAATATTAATGTTCCTCTTCTGCTGACATTAACTTTAGATATTAAATAAGCTACTGGATATCCAACAATTAAACAAATTAATGTCGATCCACCTGCTAAAATTACAGATCTTAAAAATACCTTAAAGTAAATTGGATCCATTAAATCTTTATAATTTGCTATAGAAAACACTTGTTTTCCATCTATTTCTCGTGTAAAACTAAAAAGTACTACTAGTATTAAAGGGATTACTATAAATATGGCACTCCATATTACATATGGATAAGCTAAAAAAGATTTTCTTTTCATCTTAGTTCTCTACTTTTCTCATGATGTGAATATCTTCTGGGTATATATCCATACCTAATTCAGAACCAACTTCTGCACTCTTAGTATTATGAAGTATCCACATTCTATCATTTTCTTCAACTAATATTTCATAGTGTACACCTTTGAATACTGTAGATGTAACTATACCTTTTAGCATACCTTCTTCTGGTTGTACCATTTTTATATCTTCAGGTCTTATAACTACCTCTATATTTTCATTCTTTTCAAATCCCTTATCTACACAGTCAAATACGTTTCCACAAAACTCAACTTTAAAATCATCTAACATAGTACCATCAAATATATTACTTTCACCTATAAATTTAGCCACGAAAGAGTTTTTAGGCTCATTATATATATCTTCCGGACTTCCCATTTGTTGAATCTTTCCTTTATTCATAACTACTATTGTATCAGACATACTAAGTGCTTCTTCTTGATCATGTGTTACGAATATAAATGTTATTCCAAGCTTTTGTTGCATTCGCTTTAATTCGATTTGCATTTCTTGTCTTAACTTTAAGTCTAGTGCTCCTAAAGGTTCATCAAGTAATAATACCTTTGGTTCATTAACTAATGCTCTTGCTATTGCTATTCTTTGTTGTTGACCACCACTTAATGAATCTACTTTTCTATTTTCATAACCTTCTAAAGCAACTAACTTTAGCATTTCTTTTACTTTTCTATCTATTTCTTCCTTTGGTAATTTTTTTATTTTTAATCCAAATGCTATATTTTCATATATATTCATATGAGGGAATAGTGCATATTTTTGGAATACAGTATTTACTTGTCTTTGATATGGAGGCATATTATTTATGTCTTTACCTTCAAAAACTACCTTTCCATCATCTGCATATTCAAACCCTGCTATTATTTTTAAAGTAGTAGTTTTTCCACATCCACTTGGTCCTAACAGTGTTAGAAATTCATTTTTCTTTATATTTAATGAAAAGTCATCCAGTATAGTTAACTCATCATAAGATTTACATAAATTTTTTAGTTCAATTATATTTTCTACCAATTATTACACCTCTTTCTTAAAATGATGGCGGAGTGCTCACCCAAATTACTTTGGCAACAGTCTTTCCCGCGTTCGATATATAATGATTAGCTCTTGGTTTAAAATAAAAACTTTCGCCTTTTTTTACTTTATTTTTCTTATCACCTATATGTAAATATATTGAACCAGATAACACATATCCAAATTCTTCACCCTCATGTGGCTTTTCTTCTTTATATTGTCCACCTGACTCTAAAGTTATTATTATAGGTTCCATTTCATTTTTTTGAGAATTTGGTACTAGCCATTTTAAACTATATTTTAAATCCTCATCTTCTGTTTCAAACATGTCATCTTTTGTAAAACATATTCTTTCATCATCTATCTCATTAAAAAATTCCCTTAAATTCGTCCCTAGTATTTCAAGTATATCTATAAGGGTAGCAATGGATGGTGATGTTAAGTTATTTTCTAATTGAGATATAAATCCTTTAGATAATTCACACCTATTAGCTAACTCTTCTTGCGTCAATTGTTTTTCAATTCTCATACGCTTTATTTTCTCACCTATATCCATAGTCTCACCTCCTAGTAATTTTGTTTTTATTAATAAACATTGTGTTTAAAATTTCTAAACAACAAAACACATTATATAAAAAATAGCAATATTATTCAATAGTTTTTTCATTTTTTTATAATTTTATGTTTATTAATAGAACCCTGAAAATTTCAATGTTTTTAATATTATTGCTTAATTTTATGTTTATATTAATATTTATAAAGTTTAGTATCCCTAATTTATTTTTAATTTTCAATAAAAAATCTAATTATTTAAATTTCAACAATACTCTAATTTACTAATATTCTAAGTTTATTAATTTTTCAAGTTTATATATCAACTATTTATCTTATATATTTAAATATAAAAAAGTTGACTATAAAGAATATAG
>NZ_CP048741.1:365465-366622 GCF_018336475.1 Romboutsia sp. 13368 | reverse complement strand
TATAATATTTTTATTTATTATATTAAAATTATATTTTTACCTATAATATATCTTTTTTTTATGATATTATATATAAATTGTAATCAAAAAATACTAACGTATAAGGAGATGAACAGATTTGATAAAAATAGGAGATTTCAATAAACTTGAAGTTAAAAGATCTACTGATTTTGGTTACTTCCTAGATGGAAAAACTAACAATTCAAAAGATGATATACTTCTACATAAAAGATTAATAGGTAAAAATGAAGTTAATGTTGGTGATACAGTTGATGCATTTATATATATAGATTCAGAAGGTAGAAAGGCTGCTACTTTAATTCCACCAAAAGCTAAAGTAAACGAAGTTGCTTACTTAAAGGTGGTTGCTCATACTAAGATAGGAAGTTTCATAGATATCGGATTACAAAAAGATATATTAGTTCCTTTTAAAGCTAAAACTTATGATTTAGAAAAAGGTAATAGATATTTATTCTATATATACTTAGATAAGACAGGTAGACTTGCTGCTACTACTGATATAGATCAATATCTTACTACAGACCATAACTATAATGTAGGTGATACTGTTGAGGGTGTAGTTTATGGATTCCAAACTAACAACTCAGCTATGGTATGTGTTGATAATAAATATGCTGGAGTTATACTTCACAACGAATATTTCACTGAATTAAATATAGGAGATAAATTAACTTTAAACGTTATAAAACTTTATGAAGATGATAAACTTGGATTATCACCTAGACAAGGTAGAAAAGAAGAATTAGATGTACTAGAAAAATCTATAATGAATTACTTAGAARRTGCTGATGGRCAYATGAGATTTAATGATAAATCTACTCCAGAAGAATTAGCAACTGTATTTAATACTAGTAAGAAGAACTTTAAAAGAGCTTTAGGGGTTCTTATGAAAAAAGATTTAATATATCAAAACGAAAACGGAACATATTTAAAATAAATAAAAAATAAGGATTTCAACAAATTTGAAATCCTTATTTTTTATTTATTTTAAATCATATTAATATTTATTAGATAGTATATAATCCGACATCTTATTATCTATTTCCCAAGAAATAATTATATTTTTTATATTAATTATTTTAACTATATATATTTATTTTAGTATTTCTTTTATTACTCTATAGAAGTTTTTATAC
>NZ_CP048741.1:362108-365196 GCF_018336475.1 Romboutsia sp. 13368 | reverse complement strand
TATTTATTTTAACTATATATATTTATTTTAGTATTTCTTTTATTACTCTATAGAAGTTTTTATATGCTATTTTTTCTATATCTTCTTTAGAATAGCCTCGTTTTTCTAATTCATATATTATATTTTTAGCCTTAGCAGTATTTTCAAGGCCTTTAACTCCATATGTATAACTACTATTTGTATAATGTTGTAATGTATCAGAATTTAAATACTCTGCAAAATCAAAACCTAATCCTATATGATCTATTCCCATAACCTCTACCATATGGTCTATATGATTTACTAAATACTCTATAGTATGCTTATCTACATCATGACTTACAAATTCCTCATATGAATTAATTCCAACTACACCATTTCTTTTTGCGATTTCTCTTAGTTGATCATCTGTAAGATTTCTTAAAACATCACATAAACTTCTACAATTTGAATGAGATGCTATAATGGGCTTAGTTGCAATCTTACATATATCCCAAAAAGTTTTTTCATTAGCATGAGACACATCAACTATCATTCCTAACTCTTCCATTTTTCTTATTAGTTTTGCACCATCTTCAGTTAAACCTTTATCTAAATTTCCTTTTGCACCTGTGGCTAATTTATTTTCTTCATTCCAAGTAAGACTTGCATGTCTAACTCCATATGCATATAGTTTTTCTATAGCATCTATATCATCATCTATAGCTTGTAATCCTTCCATACCTATTACTACTGCTATCTTATTTTTTTCTTTTGCTATGTCAAAGTCTTCACTATTTTTAACTATATGTACTACATCTTCACAACATTTCAATTCCTCTGTTATTTGTTCTAATATCTGTTTTGTTCTCTCCTTAGGTTTTTTATCATATGGTGGATCAACCCATACAACAAATATACCACCTTTTATATCTGCTTCTTTAAATTTATCTAAGTGATAATTTTTTATAATATCTATTTCCCCTTCTAGTCTTTTCTTTGCAACATGGGTCCATATATCACAGTGAGCATCAAATATCATACAATATCTCCTTTATATATTATTTTTAAAATTATATAATATCCATACTATTTTATCTATGTTTTAATTAAATAATGTTAAGTTTTTATATTATAATATTAGTATCTTTTATTTATATATAGTGTTATAATACCAATGCTATTATATTTTGGGGGTATTTTATGAATATTAATAAGTTACTTAAATTTTCTTCTGAAGCTGGAAAATTAATGTTACAAAGTGGCGGAGAAACTTATAGAGTCGAAGAGACTGTATCTAGAATATGTCAATCTTTCGAGGTAGATGAAGTTGAAGTATTTGCATCACCTACTGCAGTTATGATTTCTATATTATTTGATGGTGAAATTCACTCTATAGTAAAAAGGATAAATTCAAGAGGAATAGATTTGAATATGGTACATAATATAAATTCTCTTTCTAGAGAAATTTATCAAAATAGACCTAGTATAGAAATTTGTGAAAAAAAATTAAAAGAATTATATAGCGAAGAACACTACTCTCTCTCTAAAAATCTATTCTATTCTGGAGTTGCAACATCTACATTCACAGTTTTATTCGGTGGTAGATTTAGAGATGTGTTTTGTGCCTTTTTTATAGGTATTTTAACTAAAATAGTAATTATAAATTTAAAAAAATTTAATTTAAATGAATTCTTTATAAATACACTTTGTGGTTGTCTAATATCAATTTTATCTATACTATGTCTACATATTGGTTTAATAAAAGACTTAGATAAATTAATAGCTGGATCTATAATGTTATTAGTTCCAGGTCTAGCATTAACAAATTCTATTAGAGATTTACTAGAAGGTCAACTTGTATCAGGACTTACTAGGGCTGCAGAAGCCTTTTTTATAGGTATGTCTACTGCAATAGGTACTGGATATATACTTCACATTTATCTTAAATCAGGGGGGTTTTAATATGTTGCTAGAAATAATTGCTGCATTTTTAGGCTCTTATTCTTTTGGAATTATTTTTAATATTAAAGGAAAATACTTAATAATATCTGGTTTAGGTGGTTCACTAGGATGGTTTTTGTATAAGATAGGTATTAATTTTGGAGTTACCGAAAGTTTCTCTTTATTTATAGCATCTGTAGGATTTAGCATTTATTGTGAAGCATGTGCTAGATTATTTAAAACTCCATCTACTATATTAAGTGTTTGTTGCTTGATACCATTAGTTCCAGGTTATGGAGTTTATAATACATTATATGCAATATTAAGAAAAGATTATGTTCAAGCTATTGAGTATGGAGTAACTACAATATCTAATGCTTGTGCATTAGCTCTAGGTATAATTTTAATTTCTACTCTTTATAGAAATTATAGTTTAAATAAATCTAAAAATTTAAAATYTAAATAAATCTAAAAATTTAAAATCTAAACAAATAATACATAATAAAAGCACCTACTAAATAAGTAGGTGTTTTTAGAGGATAAGAAATATTTAATGTTTGTGGGAGTAAAATATCTCTTATACTACTATAATTTACAATATAAAAGATATTATACATATATTTAAAATATTTTTATATTATTTCATTTAATCAAATCTTCAAATTTAAATTCTATAAGCATCTGTAATTCATTCGGAGCTAATTCTACTTGGTATCCTATCTTACCTGCGCTAATTATAATATTATCTAATAATTCAGCAGTATCATTTACAAATGTTTTATATATTTTTTTCATACCTATAGGAGAACATCCTCCCCTTACATATCCAGTAAATTTATTTATGTCATTAACATTAATCATGGCTACACTTTTTTCATTAGCTACTTTTGCTGCCTTTTTTAAATCTAAGTTTTTATCTACAGGTATAACATATACATAGATATTTTTACTTATTCCTTGAGCCACTAGAGTTTTATACACTTGTGATGCATTCTTACCTATCTTTTGTGCAACCTCTACTCCATCAATATGTTCTCCTTTTTTAGTTTCATAAGAATACATCTTATAATCTATTTTGTTAGAATCTAATATTCTCATTGCATTAGTTTTTAAATTAGACATATATCCCCCTTATTAATTAAATTGTATTTATATTGGGTATTATATTATAAATTAAGATTTTTTA
>NZ_CP048741.1:361168-361293 GCF_018336475.1 Romboutsia sp. 13368 | reverse complement strand
TGYTGCTATCGTTCCAAAACTTGGTTCTATAAATTTATCTTGCTCTCTTCTAAACTCTTCTAATTTATCACTTGCACTAATTTCACTTATCTCTATTTTAGAAACATTATTTTTTAGCCAATACA
>NZ_CP048741.1:360811-360977 GCF_018336475.1 Romboutsia sp. 13368 | reverse complement strand
TATTCTTTATGTATTCATATATATCTTCATATCCTTTTATTTGGACATTTTCTTTGTTTAATTCATTCTTTATATCTTCTTCTATCTTATTTTTATCAATAAATAAATATACACTATCAATATTTATAACTGCATATGATAAAGCTACTGGATTTGATTTTATATC
>NZ_CP048741.1:360162-360381 GCF_018336475.1 Romboutsia sp. 13368 | reverse complement strand
CCAGCTTCATTTTTTGTTATTATAACTGTACCTGCSGACCCTGTAAACCCAGATATATATTCTCTAACTTTAAAATATTCACCGACATATTCACTTTGGTGAAAATCTGAAGAGGGTATTATGTACGCGTAAATATCTTTTTCATCCATTATTTTTCTTAATTGTTCTATTCTACTTTTTATCATATATCCACTCCCTTTTTAAAATTTATTATAATTT
>NZ_CP048741.1:359579-359885 GCF_018336475.1 Romboutsia sp. 13368 | reverse complement strand
ACTAACCCTTGATATTATCGAGGGTTTTTATTTTTATAAATAAAAGATAAATAAAAAATTCGCTTCGCTCATTTCGCCAACGATATATCCTTGCTACCGCTGCGGATACATCCGTTGCTCAAAAGTATCATTTTTTACTTTTCTACACCTATTGATATTGCTTTAATGCATAAGTTATCAACAGATATTAAGGTATCATAAAATCCTAGTAAGTAAAAAATCTTAGTATTTATTTACTAAGATTTTTTATTTATCTTTTTTGCAATATTTACTTATTAAAATTTCTATAGCTAATGTRTCTCTAAC
>NZ_CP048741.1:356997-359376 GCF_018336475.1 Romboutsia sp. 13368 | reverse complement strand
TATTTATAACTAAATCGGTAMCTCTTGCTTGTTGCGCAAATGCTATATCTTTATAATCCTTTTGAATATCTGGTATATATCTTAAAGCTATAGATATAGAATATGCAGCCTTATAATTAACACCTATTTTATTTAATGATGCAGCAAACTCACTTGGGTCGGTTGTAAGYATAAATAAAAAWGCCATAGGTATTGTTGCAAAGTATTTTAATATAACATTGAATTCATAAAATAATTGTTCTTTTGTTACTGAATATGGACCTACTAAATGGAATAATACTGTCTTAGTACTATATATTTCATTTCCTTGATATGGAGAAAATACAAATATTAATAAAGCATTTAATAATAAGAAAAATAGTATAAAGTAAAGTATAAAAGATATTTCTTTAAACTCTATTTTAGATACTTTAAATGCCACTATTCCAAATACAAATAATCCAACTAAAACCCTTGTATCATATGTTATCATAGCTGCTATCGTCCAAAGTAAAAAACATATTAACTTTGTAGCACCTGTTAACTTATGAATAGGCGAGTCCTTTTTTATATATGATAACATTTCTGAGTTCATATTTATCTAACCCTCCTATCATAATCTATAAATCTATTTACAAATTTAGTAGTATCTTGTATACCACATTTTAAAGCTAATTGATGTAGTGATGTTTCTTTTAAATTTGCTTTTTCTATAATTTCTCTATTTGTTAATATATATGCAGGAACGTTATCTGCTATTTTTCACCTTTAGATAAAGCTATAACTTTATTAGTGTACTCTAACATTAAATGCATATCATGAGTAACCATTAGTATTGTTACACCTTTTTTATTTAAATCCGCTAAAAACTCCATTATTTCCGTATAATGTTTAAAATCTTGACCTGCTGTAGGCTCATCAAGTATAATCATTTCCGGATTTAAAACTAATATAGATGCTATAGTCACCCTTTTCTTTTGTCCAAAGCTAAGAGCTGATATTGGCCAATTTCTAAATCCATATAGTCCACATATCTTTAAAGTTTCATATACTCTTTCTTTTATTTCATTTTCAGGTATACCTCTAACCTTAAGTCCAAATGCAACTTCATCATATACCATAGTTTTAGATATCATTTGATTAGGATTTTGCATCACAAATCCAATTTTTTCAGAACGCTCTTTTATAGTATAGTTCACCATATCTTGTCCGTTAAATAATATCCTACCGCTATTTGGTTTATAAAAACCACATACTAATTTAGATATAGTAGATTTTCCCGCACCGTTTCTTCCTACTATAGCTGCCATATCGCCTTTATTTATCTTGAAAGATACATTTTTTAATATCTGTTTTTCATTATTATATACTTATCTATTAATTCTATAGCACTCTCACCAGTAGCTGGGTCTAAGCTTGCTAAAGGTTCATCAAATAAAAGTATCTTGACTTCATCTACTGTTACACCTGCTAAAGTTACTCTTTGCTTTTGACCACCAGATAATTTATATGGCGATGCATCAATTTCATTCTTTATATCTACTAAACTTGCAGACTTTTCTACTTYATCAATCATTTCATCTTGGCTTACACAGTAATTTTCTAGNNNNCATACTAATTTAGATATAGTAGATTTTCCCACACCGTTTCTTCCTACTATAGCTGCCATATCGCCTTTATTTATCTTGAAAGATACATTTTTTAATATCTGTTTTTCATTATTATATACTTATCTATTAATTCTATAGCACTCTCACCAGTAGCTGGGTCTAAGCTTGCTAAAGGTTCATCAAATAAAAGTATCTTGACTTCATCTACTGTTACACCTGCTAAAGTTACTCTTTGCTTTTGACCACCAGATAATTTATATGGCGATGCATCAATTTCATTCTTTATATCTACTAAACTTGCAGACTTTTCTACTTTATCAATCATTTCATCTTGGCTTACACAGTAATTTTCTAGTTTAAAAGCGATATCTTCACCTACTGTTAGTCCTATGAGTTGGCTATCTGGATCTTGAAGTACCGTTCCAACAACCTTAGATAGCTCAAATATATTCATMTCTTCAGCATTTTTACCATCTATATTTAATGTACCAGTTATATTACCTTCATAGAAAAATGGTACAAGTCCATTTATACAGTGCGCTAATGTACTCTTACCTGACCCTGATGGTCCAACTATAAGTACTTTTTCACCTTCATATATCGTCAAGTTTATATTTTTAACCATTGGTTCAACTTGTACTCTATATTTAAAGCTAAAGTCTTTAAACTCTATAATCTTTTTTTTCATGATATCTCCTTTCTTTTATTCTTCAACTCTTAAACTTCCTGTTTTTATCTTAGCTTTAGAGTAAGTTGATAATAATAAAGTCCCTAATATTCCTATAGTAAC
>NZ_CP048741.1:351340-356939 GCF_018336475.1 Romboutsia sp. 13368 | reverse complement strand
TATATTACTATATCTAAAGTAGGGGCTACTAAAAACCATGCTATTATATTTGCTATAACTTGAGTAATATTAAATAATATAACTTGTTTAGTCCCAAATTCACCATCATTGACTCTTAATTTTTTCCATACTAATCCTATAATAAGTCCTACTACTCCAGAAGATATTACCCAACTAAACCATGGCATTCCATAGAATACTAAATCTTTTAATCCATGACCTATAAGCCCAATTAAAAATCCTGCTGCTGGACCATATAATATGGCCATTAACGCTAAATAAGCATATGCAGTTTCTATATTAGTATTAGGTATTCCAGTCGGTATAGATCCAAATCTTCCTAGTATCATGAATACAGCTGCACCTATTCCTATTGCAACTATAGTCCTTATTGAAAATTTGTTATTTTTTTCATCCTTATACCTCTCTATTTTTAGATGTATATTTCTATATTTTTTAAAATTAACGTAAATTTTAGTATAATGTTAAATGCGAAAATTATCAATAAAAGTAGGTTATACAATAAAAGGATACGAGTAGCACTCATATCCTTTATCTATATTATCTTCTTTTTCTTTTTGTCTTACTTATATTTTTAGTATTTCTTTCATTTTTATTCTTTGCTTTTGAAGAACTACCTTTAGAATTATTTCTTTGCTTAGAATTTTTATTATTAGAAGATTTACTTACCTTTTTATTTGAGTACGCTCTATTTGAATAACCTCTTGCTTCTCTAGGTTTTATTAAACATCTTGGAGCCATACCTATTAAGTCTTCTCTACCTGCTTCAACTAATGCTTGATATACTAAATCATAATTTCTTGGAGCACTATATTGAAGTAATGCTCTTTGCATTGCTTTTTCATGTTTTGATTTTGGTACATATACAGGTTTCATTGTTAATGGGTCTAATCCTGTATAGAACATTGTAGTTGATAATGTTCCTGGTGTTGGATAGAAATCTTGAACTTGCTCTGGTTGATATTTTATATCTCTTAAATATTCTGCAAGTTCTATAGCACTATTAAGCGTAGAACCTGGATGAGATGACATTAAGTAAGGTATAATATATTGCTTTTTGCCTACTTTTTCAGTTATATCAAAGAACTTTTGTCTAAATCTATCATATGTGTTTCCTGCTGGTTTTTGCATATATTGTAAAACTTCTTCCGCAATATGTTCTGGTGCAACCTTTAATTGACCACTAACATGATGCTCTATAAGTTCTCTCATAAACTTATTGTCTTTATCTGCCATTACATAGTCATATCTTATTCCTGAACGTACGAATACCTTCTTTACTTTTGGTAAACTTCTTACTTTTTTAAGAAGTTCTACAAAGTCAGTATGATCAACTTTTAAGTTTTTACATGGCTCTGGATGAAGACATTGTCTATGCTTACAAGCTCCCTTTGTTATTTGCTTTTTACAAGCTTCATGTCTAAAGTTTGCAGTAGGTCCTCCAACGTCATGTATATATCCTTTAAAATCTGGAAGCTCTGTTATATATTTAGCTTCTTCTAATATAGATTCATGACTTCTACTTTGTACAGCTCTACCTTGATGGAATGTAATTGCACAGAATGAACAACTACCAAAACATCCTCTAGAACTTACTATACCAAATTTAACTTCTTCTATAGCAGGTATTCCACCTTGCTCTTTATATATAGGATGATAATCCTTAGCATATGGTAATGCATAAACTGCATCTAGCTCTTCTCTATTTAAAGGTACCTCTGGTTTATTTTGAACTAAATATTTATCACCATGTCTTTGTATTATAGCTTTACCTCTAAATGGATCTTGTTCATCATATTGAATTTTAAATGCCTTAGCATATTCTTCTTTACTTTCACATATTGCTTTATATGATGGTATTTCTACATAATCATCATATATTTCTTCTTTAGTATCCGCTACATAGCATGTACCATTTATATGTCTTATATATTTAGGTTCAAATCCATCATTTAATGCATTTGCAACTTCTACTATTTGCTTTTCACTCATTCCGTAAACTAATAAATCTGCTCCACTGTCTATTAGTATAGATTTTCTAACTTTATCGCCCCAATAATCATAATGAGCAAATCTTCTTAAACTAGCTTCTATACCACCAATTATTATATTGGCATCTTTATATGCTTCTCTTATTTTGTTACAGTAAACTATAACAGCTCTATCTGGTCTACATCCCATTTTTCCACCAGGAGAATACATATCTTTATCTCTATGTTTTTTACTTACTGAATAATGATTTACCATAGAGTCCATATTTCCTGAGTTTACTAAGAATCCAAGTCTAGGTCTTCCTAGTTTCATAAAATCATCTGTAGTTTTCCAGTCTGGTTGTGCTATTATTCCTACTTTGTATCCAGCATTTTCTAATACTCTTGATATTATTGCTGTCCCAAAACTATGATGGTCAACATATGCATCTCCTGTAACTAGTACAAAGTCAAGTTGTTCCCATCCTCTATCTATCATATCTTGCTTGCATATCGGTAAAAATTTATTTTCCATTATATCACCTGCTTATTTTATACTTTTATTGTATATATCCATTATTTTGTCTTATAAACTATAATTATATCATTAAAAGTCAATTCTTTTAATCTCATTTTAATAAATATTATATNNNCTGCATAAAATTATCTATAAATATAAATCAAATTTAAATTTTTCTATTTAAATATAGACTAAAAAAGAGAGTTTTAAAACTCTCTTTTTTAGTCTATATTTAAAAGTCTCTTTATTTTATCTTCATGGTAGTTTATAACTAACTCTTTTGGGAAATCATTATCTGTTATTATTTTTTCTGCATAAGTAAAGTTCCCTACATCGTAACATATATGTGCATCACTTCCCATTATTATATTAACACCGTATTCTTTACAGTATTTAAGAAGCTCTTTAACATTATCCCAAGCACCTTCTCTAAAAGTATTTGGTTTTAAAGATGAATTATTAACTTCAAATGCTATTCCTTTTTCTTTAGCTGCTTTTACTACTCTTTCATAATCTACTGGATATCTACTATCATCTAAATGTGCTACTATTTTTACTTTTTCATGATTCATAGCATTTACCACAGCATTTGTATTTTGTTCTTTACTTCCACTATTTATGCATGGTGGATGTAAACTAACTAACATGTAACTCATATGAACTACCATATCAGGTGTTACATCTATATTTCCATCATAATCTAATATATTTGCTTCTATACCTTGTATAACTCTTACACCATCAATTTCCTTAGGTATAACATGAACATTTTGGAAATAATATGCATGAGGAGCAGCTGGCATATTAGGAGCATGCTCTGACAGACCTATATATTTAAGACCTGCTAATTTTGCAGATTCTACATTTTCCTTAATTGTGCTATATGCATGTCCACTTACAAGTGTATGTGTATGTAAATCTATTAAAGCTTTCATATATTTGTCCTTTCACTATAAATTAAGTACAAGATATATATTAAAGTATATACCCTGTACTAACTAATTATTTTTGTAAGTTTTTAAATTTGTCTTTGAATAATTCTCCTAAACTTCCTAAAGAATCTTCTGTTTCTAAGTATTCAGAGTAATCTTCTTCTGGCTCTCTATTTGCTTCTTTTATAGATAACACCATTCTTCTGTTTTTAGGTTTAAATTCTATAACCATAGCATTAACTGTATCGCCTATGTTAACTACACTGCTAACCTTTACAACTCTTTCTTCACTTAATTCAGATATAGGTAAAAATGCATCTACACCTTCTCTTATTTTAACTATAGCACCTTTTTCTATTATTCTAACAACTTCTCCAGTTACTATATCATCTAATTGAACATCTTGCTTTATTAACTCCCATGGATCATTGTTTATGTCTTTTAAAGCTAGTGCAAACTTTTTATTCTCTTTATCTATATCAAGAACATAAACTTGAACTTCTTGTCCTTCAGATAACATATCTTCAACAGATTCTACTTTTTCCCAAGATAAGTTATTTAAGTGAAGTAATCCTTCTATTCCACCTATATCAACAAAAGCTCCATAAGGCATTAACTTAGTAACTTTACCTTCTCTTTTTTGTCCAACTTCTAGAGAGTTAAATAATTCTTCTTTTTCTGCATTTACTTTTGCTATATGAGCTTCTTTCTCTGCTTTTACTCTCGCTCTTTCAGCTTCCTTTTCTGCCTTTATACGAGCTCTTCTTTCTTCTCTTTCTTTATCTAAACGTTCTTGTAGTACTTCTCTATGAGTAGCAACTATTCTATTTTTCTTAGCATCTAATTCTTTTATGTATACTTCTAAGTTTTTACCTACATAATTTTCTGTTTTATCAACAAACTTAGTATCTAATTGAGATATAGGTATGAATAAAGTTTGAGTATTATGTTTAGCAAATACCCCTCTTTCTATAGCTTTTTCAACTTGAACAGTTAATATTCTATGTTCTGCGAAAGCTTTTTCTAAGTCTGAATAATCTGCTTTTTCATCTAATTGTAATTTAGATAAATTTATTATTCCATCCTTTTGATAAACTCTAGTTATTATAGCAGTTATCTCATCCCCTACTTTATATACATCACTAGCATATTTACCTTTAGGTAAGTTTAATTCTTCATTTTTTATAACTCCATCAAACCCATAGTTTAACTCTAAAGTAACTTCATCATTAGTTATTTTAGATATTTTTCCACTTATAGTTTGACCAGCTCTAACTTGATTAAATTCTTGTTCTTGCTGTTCTAATAATTCCTGCATAGTTAAATTATTTGTCATTATCTATTCGTCCTTTCTCATTTAATTCTTTTATGAATATTATACCATTATTATTTTATATTTTTTAATCTTTATGAAAATATTTTCAATTATAATATAACTTTAACTTCATCTTTAATCTCTATAGTATCTCTAGAAACAAAACAGTCATAAGCTAATATATTTACACCATTATCTTTTGCAAATCTAAGTGCATCTCCTAACTCTTTGTGCTTTTTATCATTTGGCGTAAAGTATTTTACATCACTCATTTGAATTACAAAAACTATATATGATAAGTATCCTTCTTTAGATGCTTTTACTAACTCATTTATATGCTTTACACCTCTTTCAGTTTTTGCATCTGGAAACATAACTATATCATTTTCTTCTAGTGTAACTCCTTTAACTTCTATAAAAGCTTTCTTACTTTCAGTTTCTAAGTATATATCAAATCTAGAATTTTCATATGTTGTCTCTGGTTTTATTTTTGTAATTTTTTCATTTAATCCAGGCAGAATTATCTTACCATTTAACAAAGCTTCATATACCACTTTGTTTGGTACTTGAGAATCCATATTTATCAAACGATTACCTTTTTGAACTGCAATTAAAGAATATCTTGTCTTTCTATTCGGATTATCACTTTCTTCTAAAAATACAGTACAATTTGGTATTAATAATTCTTTACATTTACCTGTATTTTTAACATGTACTTTTTCTATATTATTATCTATTTCACAATAAGATATAAACCTATTTGGTCTTTCTAAAAACTTTGCTTCAACTATATTATTATATTTCATTTTATTCTCCTTATAAAAAATTCGCTTCGCTCATG